>JBARCC010000211.1:0-1903 GCA_049793635.1 Maribacter sp.
AAATTCGTTCCAGCGTCTGGGGCAGCTTCTAGAATGTTCAAGGCCTTGTTCCATTTTTTGGAGGTTCATCATCCCGAAAAGGAGACGTTGGAAGACTATTTAAAACGGACCAATGATACCGATTTAAAAACGTTCTCCGAAGGTTTGAAACACCTCCCTTTCTATCAAAAGGTGATGGATAAACTCCCGGAAAAAATAGATTCTGAAGGGGAAAGGGTATTTCTGTTCGTGGAGGAATTACTTAGTGAAAAGGGCCACAACTACGGTTTTTACCCAAAAGGCCTCTTGCCTTTTCATACCTACGGATCCGTTTCTGCCACCCCTTTTGAAGAACACTTAAAAGAAGGAGCGTTATATGCCAGCGCGAAAGGAAAGTCAAAACTACATTTTACGATCTCTGAACAACATGAAGCCATGTTCAAATCAGAATTCAAGGAGGCCGGCCCAAGGGTTGCAAAAAATAATGGAATCGAGTACCATGTAGATTATTCCTTTCAAAAGTCCTCTACAGATACCCTTGCGGTCGATATGGACAACACACCGTTTCGTAATGACGATGGTTCGATGTTGTTTCGGCCCGGAGGACACGGGGCGTTGATCGAGAATTTGAACGAGCAAGATGCAGATGTGATTTTTATAAAAAATATCGATAACGTTGCCGTAATGAGCGATGCTGAAGCAGTGGCGAATAGTAAGAAAGTATTGGCCGGTCTGCTTCTTCAAGTGCAGGAAAAAGCATTTCACTATGCTGAAAGATTGGAAGGGAACACCCTTTCCGACGCAGCGCTGAACGAGGTAAAGGTGTTTTTACAGGAGGAGTTGAATGTCCATTTATCGGAAGATTTTGATACAAGTTCAGCTGCAGATCGACAAAAGGTGCTGAAAGATCGAATCAATAGACCGATCCGTATCGGTGGAATGGTGAAAAACGAGGGAGAACCTGGCGGCGGTCCTTTTTGGATAGAGAATAGCCAAGGGGAAGTGTCCTTACAGATCATTGAATCTGCACAAATTGATATGGATAACACCGAGCAGGCAAACACTATGAAGAATTCGACCCATTTTAATCCGGTCGATCTGGTCTGTGGGGTAAGAGATTATAAAGGTAACAAATATGACCTCCTAAAATTTGTGGATGCCAAACAAGGTTTCATTACGGGTAAAACCAAGGATGGCAAGGAATTAAAAGCGTTGGAACTTCCTGGGCTGTGGAACGGCGCTATGGCGTTCTGGAATACTATTTTTGTAGAAGTACCCTTGGTCACGTTCAATCCGGTCAAAAGTGTAGTCGACCTATTGAAAGATTCACATCAGGTTTCATAAAAAAGATTGGATACGTAAAAAAAGTGTGTAGATATTACACACTTTTTTTAGTTCCGTCCATTTTTACCCACATCCGCTAGTTTTCTTATGTTACATAAACTACTCAACACAAGCACAGTAGGAGGTGTTTCCGCGATTTTAGCGCAATGGCATTGTTTTTTCAATAGTATTGGAAAGAACGTTTAATTTAAAACTTGAAAAGATGAAAAAATTAGTTTTTGCAACAGCCTTAGCATTCGGAAGTTTAACCATGGGAACAGCGGCATCGCCAATCATTTTCCATGATGGTATTATGGAAGAAGTAATGTCACAAGATTTTAAGGAGATCGCAGTCGCAGATGTTCCCGCTGCAATTACTGAAGCCTTGGCTTCAGATTACGCCGGAGCCACAATCTATAAAGCCTATGTAGATGAAAGTAATAATTATAAACTAGAGGCCTCGATGGAGGATGGGAGCGCAATGGTACTGTATGCCGATGCAGAAGGTAATTGGTTAGAAATGTAGTACCCCCCCCCCTTTTTTTTAGTTGTTTGAAAAGCTGCCTAGGCAGCTTTTTTTATGGTGGTACCAAATTAGCTC
>JBARCC010000212.1:0-2991 GCA_049793635.1 Maribacter sp.
GGAAATCATCGTGCACGGTGATGGTACATCGCTATGGACGGTGACACACTCCGATGATTTTGCCAAGGGATTCGTTGGCCTCTTGGGACTCAAACCAGCTATTGGCCATGCTTTTCATATTACTTCCGATGAGGTTTTGAGTTGGAACATGATCTATAAAATTTTGGCGGATGCATTGGGCAAAGAGGCAAAAGTGGTTCATATTGCTTCAGATTTTATTTGTAAGATCGAGCCTTCGTTTACCGGAACTTTATTGGCTGATAAGGCAGAAAGTGTCCTGTTCGATAATACCAAGATAAAGACTTTCGTTCCTGGTTTTAAGGCGACCATTCCCTTTGCGGAAGGTATTAAGAGGACGATAGGATGGCTTCAGGATAAACCGGAACGCCAGCATATTGATGTTGAAACGGAGGCTAAAATTGAAAATGTGCTTAAGGCGTATACATCCATTTAAATCTTTTATCCATGGTTTTATTCAACGAGAAAAACCCTAAAGGTGTAAAGAAAGCCTCGAAAAAACACATCCACCGGCCTTTATCAACGGAATCACCTTCCCGTCAGGACAAAATGATTGCTTTTAGCTTATCTTCTTGAATAGTACCCTCTTTCGTAAAAACGAAATATGAATGATTTTCCGCATCCAAAGAAACCGAGGTATGCACTTCTCCATTGATAAAATGAATCCCAGAGCGGTCGTCGCAGGCATAACCATCGGTCAATTTTCCAGATAGGATATTTTCATGGTATAAGGGCCGTCTAAAGGGTTCCGAATTGTAATGTGGGCAATGACTTTT
This sequence comes from Maribacter sp., assembly GCA_049793635.1. GTDB lineage: Bacteria > Bacteroidota > Bacteroidia > Flavobacteriales > Flavobacteriaceae > Maribacter. The sequence goes on from JBARCC010000212.1 coordinate 795, forward strand.
GTCCACGAAGGACATTCCCTCGACAATACTCAATTCTTTTGGACGCGAATCCGTAGTGCCACCATTGAACCAGCATAATGACCCCGCGCTACCACCACCCATGACCACTCCTTCTTCGTAAGCCTTGCTGAGCGCAAGGTCGATACCCTGCGCTTTCCAAATGGCTAACATGTTCAGCGTGTTTCCACCACCGACCACAATGGCATCCATTCTAGAAATGATTTCCTCAAAACTTTCCTTTTGGTCGTAAGAATTGATCCATACCCTGAGTACATGGGGATTTACGTTGATTTGGGAGCAGATTTCATAAAAGGAATCGATGTAATTTTCATCCACTCCGCTTGCCGTCGGAATAAAGCAGAGGTTAGGACAGTCTTTACCAGTGGCCGTTGCCATATAGTTTAAAAAGGGAACGGTATGCCGTCCGCTACCATATATGAATAGTTGCTTCTTCATGTTCTTGGATCAGTACATAAAGATAAGGGTTACCGCTAGTTTTTAAAATTACTACTCTCCCGTACTTTGTGAATTTCGTGGTTTCGGTCTATTGGTATTACGGTTGTTCTTTCCTCTAAAGTTGTTATTACCAGATCTGGATTTATTTTTTTGCTGATTTCCAGAACGTTGCTGGCCTCTTGGGGCTCTGGGCGGCCTATCGTCTTTCTCCTCTGGAGTATCATCGGTAAATGGATGCTCTGGCATTCGAGGCACCTTTTGATTGATCAGTTTTTCGATATCCTTTAGGTAGGACCGTTCTTCGGTATCACAAAACGATAATGCGGTACCACTGGCGCTTGCCCTACCTGTTCTGCCAATACGGTGAACATAGGTTTCTGAAACGTTGGGCAGGTCGTAGTTGACCACTAATGACAATTCCTCGACATCGATGCCTCTGGCGGCAATATCCGTAGCGACAAGTACTTTTAATTTCCCATCCTTAAAATCACCAAGTGCTTTTTGACGTGCCGTTTGCGATTTATTACCATGTATGGCGGCGGACCTAATATCGGCTTGTGCCAATTTTTTTACGATTTTGTTGGCGCCATGTTTGGTACGTGAGAATACCAATACCGAATCTTGGGGCTGCTGTTCCAGCAAGTGCACCAATAACTTGGGCTTGTTGCCCTTACTTACAAAATAGACCCCTTGCTCCACTTTTTCGGCAGTCGCTTGTTCGGGTTTAATGGTCACACGCTCAAAATCCCCCAACATTTTACGGGACAGGTCCACGATATCGTTCGGCATCGTTGCCGAAAAGAATAGCGATTGCCTTTTTGCGGGCAGTTTTGCGATAATTTTTTTGATGTCATGGATAAAGCCCATGTCCAACATCTGATCCGCTTCATCTAAAACCACATGTTCCAAATCGCGAAACGAGATAAAACCTTGATTCATTAAATCCAATAATCTTCCTGGGGTTGCAATAAGAATGTCCACACCACTTTTTAGGGCGTTGACTTGCTTTCCTTGTTTAACACCTCCAAAAATAACGGTGTTCCGGAGTCCGGTGTGCTTACCATAGGCGGTAAAACTTTCACCGATCTGTATCGCCAATTCACGCGTGGGTGTTACTACCAAAGCCTTAACCTTCCGTTTGGTTTGACTCAAACTGATTCCCTCGTACAAATGATGGAGTATGGGAATACCAAATGCGGCTGTTTTTCCGGTACCGGTCTGGGCTACGCCGAGCAGGTCTTTGCCTTTCAGTAAAATGGGGATGGATTGTTCTTGAATAGGGGTAGGATGTGTATATCCTTCAGCTTCTAAGGCTTTCAGGATTGGTTCGGCAATGCCGAGTTCTTTAAATGTCATAAATTTTTAATAAGCTGCAAAGGTACGTTTAATTCTGTAGGTGTGGGATTTTAGTTGAATTGTGAATTAAGGAGTTAGTAGTTAGTGAACTAGGCTTGAGTTAAAAGGTTAAAAGTTAAAAGAGCAAAATGAAAAGTGGAAAGTGGAAACCGGAAATAGAAAAGTTAAAAGAGTAAGGTGAAATGTGAAAAGCATAAAGTGAAAAGTGAAAAGGGGAAACTGCCGAATATTTTTTTATTTTAACCATTAACCATTAACCATTAACCATTAACCATTAACCATTAACCATTAACCATTAACCATTAACCCTTAACCATTAACCCTTAACCATTAACCCTTAACCATTAACCATTAACCATTAACCCTTAACCATTAACCCTTAACC
>JBARCC010000213.1:0-13173 GCA_049793635.1 Maribacter sp.
ACATTTCGGAGAACAGCACCTCATCGCTAAAACCCGTAAACCTTCTGCAGCTGTTAGTGTTCTTTATTTTATGTATGGTACGTTTATCTTGTTTCTACTATTTTATGCCAACACTTCATTGACTTCAGAAATCATCGAGACCATTACGGGCCATGCGATTACCGAAGAGGCTTTTGGATATGTACTATTGGGAAGCGGAATTATACTGCTGATTTTGGGCACGCTGTTAACGTTGCGTAAACATTTGAAGATTAACCCCATTAAGGAAATCTTCTTTTTAGCCGTATTTTTTGTCGTTTTTAAGACAGCATCCCTTTTATGGGGCTTTGCCATTTATTTTATCTTATGGCATTCGATACCCTCTTTATTTGACCAAATCTTTTATTTGCATGGCCATATTACCAAAGGGTCTTTTACATCCTTTCTCAAAGATTCATTTCCGTATTGGTTGATTTCCGTTGTAGGATTGCTTGTTCTGCTTTTCGTTTTTCGGGACGATTTAGAAACGTCCATGGCATTCTTCTTTTCGTTTTTGGCCGCGATTACTTTTCCCCATGTTCTGGTTATCAAAAGACTCAACCAAAATCAGAATTGAATTCTAAAGCTGACGTTTGGGGTAATACCTAATGAGACGCGCTCAATCTGTTCTATACTACTATCTTCCCGCAACCTATAATAGGTGTTCAAGGTATTTTTTCTATTGGTCAAATTTAACACGGAGGCACCTAGGGTGGCCTTCAGGTTTTCCCCAAGTTCAAAATCATAGATTGCCGAGGCATCTGCCCTAAAATATGCTGGCAACCGACTACTGTTTGCATTTCTAAAATTCAATTGGTTGGGAAATACGGTTTCGTCTACGGGGTTGTTTTGGTCTGGTTGGGTATAGGGTTTGCCCGATTGATAGTTGAGGCCACAGCCAAATTTAAAACTTCCTTGGGTATAGGTTGCGGCCAATGTTACGGCATGACGAATATCCAGGTTGTTTGGAAAACTAGTCGGAACGAGCTCTTCAAAGGTATAGTCGTTTATATTGTAAGTATAACTAAGCCACGTGCTGTACCGATTGTTTTTTTTATTGATCAGAAATTCAAGCCCCTTAACGGCATAACGCCCTATTTCACTATTGAATTGATTTTCATTTTGAAAGCCTTGGGTACGTATATTAATGCCGTCTACTTCTTTGTAAAACCCATCAATCCCTATATATAGTGTGTTCGCATCATAATTAATCCCTATAGACCCTTGTTTGCTCGTAGTAATGGGTAGGGTGTTTTCATCGGATAAAATCCATCGTCTTTTTTCAATACCCAAGAAATTTTGTTCCAAGTCAATAATTTGATTGATGGCCTGACTTTTAAACTCCCCCAACACTTCGGTTTTAAAATAGGGGAGTAGTTCATATCTCAGGTTTAGCCTTGGTTCAAAAATATACTCTTTAAACGTGTTCACATTTTCGATATAGTTCAGGCGCCCGCCCAGTATACCATAAAATTTGTCATCATCGGATGCATAGCGTATCTCTGAGAACAATGCATGCTTGCGTACCACTCCCTTAATGTTACTTGAAAAAGGAGGTTGGTCAATATTGGTCCTGTTCTCAATGCCTGTTTCCATAAATTCATACCCGTTACCCCACTCAAGATTAGCGGTTAGCGTATAGGTCGTTACAAGTTTTACGCTCGATTCCTTAACAAGATTGTCCTGTTCTAAATTTTGAGCCCCATTGTTGGAGACCGTTAAGGCCTCTAAGCCGTATTGGGTATAGTAGACATGGATTTCCGAACTAAGGTCATCTGTCCAGCTACTCTGTAATTGAGCACCTAAAGAAATATTGTTCTGATTCAAATTGCTCTGATTAGCAACCGTACTCCCATCTGCCGCCTCCAAATAATTCAAGTTATTGCTCATATGGATTAAGCTTACCCTTAGTTTTTGATAGGGATTGATATCATATAAAAGCTTTGCCGTGAAATCATAGAAATAAAATTCACTTTCGTTATCTACCTGAGTATCCTGGAATGCTTTTTCAGAAAAAACGGTATAGGTAGGGGTATTCAAAAGATCGGTATGGGAGCGTCTTGCGGATACCTGTATCCCCACATCATCCTTTATCGGTATTGCGCCAAAAATATCCCCTGAAATTAAATTGAATCCGGCACCTCCCTTAAAGTTAGGAGTAAGCGTGTTGGAAGTTTCCATATCCAACGTACCGCTGATACCATCGCCATATAGGGCCGAGGTGCCATTTTTAATTACGTTTACGTTGTGGGTTACATATGGGTTAAAGGCGGAGATCAACCCAAAAAAATGTCCGGTTTGGTACATTTTTATACCATCCCAAAGAATGAGGTTCTGGTCGTTGGTGCCGCCTCGTATATTAATATCCGATACGGTTTCATCCACACTCTTAATGCCGGGAAGCGCTTGTACGGTCTGCAACACATCTGGTTCGCTAATACCGGGTAGAATCCCAAATTTGGATGGACTCAATTCAATGCTGCCATCGGTCAGTTTGGTGACCCCTGTAGTTAAAAATTTGGATACTACTACTTCATCCAATTCTTGATAACTTAAAGCCATTGCTATGGTCTTACAGTTCTGGGTATTGCCAAACTCACTCGCTTTTAAAAACTGGGGCTTAAAGCCCAGATGCTGTATGAGAATCAAAGTGTTGGCAGGCACATTTTCAAATCTAAATTTACCCTCGGCATCTGTTGCCGATGCTGTGTTTGAGTCCAGTATTTCCACGGTTGCCCCGGGTATGGTGTTGTTTTTAAAATTATCGAGGACAAATCCACAGATGGTAATGCCCTCTGTTTTGGTAAGGCCATAGTACCGTTCGTTTAATTGGGTAATGCTGAGGTTGGTTTTGTTTTGAATTTCCTCCAAAGCCGATGCCAAGGTTTTATAAACGGGCCTATCTATTTTTAGATCGACAAGGTCGTCGTCTGCAAAAGAAAATTTTACGGCATATTCCGTTTCCAATTCCAATAGAAAATCGGTCAGCAATAGCGCTTTCTCAATTGTGGTTTGAGCTTGGCCATTTGTACCAATCAATAGCGTTACTGTGAAAACTAAAAGATGTTTAAGGTGCTTTTTCGTCATAGAACAGCACTTTGTTCCCCTCTAATTTAAACTTAATTTGTAAAGGAACACTTATACTCTTTAGGGCAAGATTTAAATGTTCATTGCTGAACGAACCGGTGTAGGCCTGGTTCAAGTCAATGTCTTCTGTTTCTACGTGAAGATCGTATTGGCGTTGGAGCTCATCGAGCACATAATGTAGCGGTACACTTTTAAAGGAACTTTCATTTGTTAACCAAGAGGGACTTCCATTAATATCCACTTTTTGAGCGGAACTTTTTCCGTTGATCGCCAAGAAAGAATTTCCTGCGGGCAACTTGGTTTCCGCCCCGTTGAAGGTGACACTGACCAGCCCCTCAAAACAGGATACTTCGAGGTAATTATTCCTGGCTTCTACGTTGAACTGTGTGCCCAGTACGGTAACTACCCCTTGTTTTGTGGCTACCGTGAATTGCTGTCCTTTGGCCACCTTAAAATAGGCCTCGCCGCGCAGGTCAATATTTCGATGGGTCTCCCAGTTCTTTTCACTATAGGACACTTCTGATTCTGCGTTCAGTACAATTTCAGAATTGTCTGGGAGGGTAATCGATTTGCTTTCGGCGTAGGCAGTAGAGATAGTCTCGTCTAGCGTACTCAAATAAATAAAAGATGCCGCAAAGAGCACCGCTACCACTGCAGCTATTCTCAAGAAGGTCTTGAAAGGAGCCATGGTAAACACTTTGGGTTCCACGTTCTTTTTGGACAGGGTTAGGGAGGCCAGTGCCTTGTCCATATCAAATTCAGGTGCTTCCATGGTTGAGGCGGCATCCTTTATTTTTTGATACGTGGCATAGGCATCGGACTTTTTGAATTCGGCCAATTCGGCTTCCGTCAATTCATCATTGAGCCATTTCGCTAAATAATTGTCTTGCATTTTTTTCTGCATTATATACTAGTAACAACCAGGTCTTAAAATACCCTACTTTGATGTATGTTCAGTACTAAATTGGTCGTTGGTAGTTGCTTGTTCCTTGTTGGTTGATGGTTTGGTTCTTATTTCTATAACGGTTTTCTCAATACTTAGTAATTATTTTAAAATACATACTACTTTTTCGTGTGTCGTTGATTGTCGTTATTATTTTAATTCCCACTATAATTATTTTATTCACTATTCACTATTCACTATTCACTATTCACTATTCACTATTCACTATTCACTTTTACCCCCTACAACCTATATCCCATCAATCTGTTCCCTTAGGCTCTTTAGGGCAAGATGCATCCTTTTTTCAATGGCTTTAACGCTTACCCCTTCCATTTCTGCAATTTCCGCATATTTCTTACCATCGATCCTATTCAGTAAAAAGGTGGTCCGCTGGTTCTCTGGTAAACTGTTGAGGGCGTTGTCCAATTTATCCTTGAACTGTTTTTCCTCCAGTAGAAATTCTGGGGATTCATGCGATGTTTTCAAGGATTTGTCCGCATACTTCAAACGCACTTTTTCCGCCTTTAGGACATTGAGGGATACATTATTGGCTACCGTATATAAAAAGGACTTTGCTTTTTCTGGAGGTACCTTGGCACAATTCTCCCATAGCTTTACAAAGGCTTCCTGTACGGCATCGTTCGCCTTTTCTTCATTGCCAAATTTATAATAGATATAATTGAATATGGTTTTTGAAGTTTCTTTAAAAACCCTATTATAAATGGCTTCTTCACATACGTTTGCGACTTGGTTAGTTTGCAATGAATCTCTTTTTTATCAAATATATTTTAAATAAATTAAAAATGAGGTAGGGTATTTCTAAAGTGAATTGTTTTAAGGGTATAGTAACAAATAATACCAAGTCATTATGAAAAAGTTTTTAAGTTCCTTAATGTATGTTAGCCTACTAACGGTTGCATTAGGCTTTACCTCATGCCAAGATGAGTTTGAAGAGGTAAGCACAAATGAACAGGATACTATCACGGCCAATAGCACAACCGCCAATCTGGTTAAAAATGCTTCTGCCAAAGATGGTAGTTTAGATGATATCGTGGATAATTCCTCTTGTTTTGCAATTAAATTTCCATACCTCGTAGAGGTAAACGGTTTAGAATTGGTCATTGATTCGTTTGCCGATCTCAAATTTTTAAATGAGTTGGCAAAGCAATATGACGACGATTTTGAAGAGGTATTGCAAATCGTATTTCCAATAACCATTACGTATCCAGACTATAGTGAACTTCTAATAAACAACGTATCTGAATTTAGGGAGCTGGCCAACCAATGCATTGGTGAACCAGACGGTTCCCGTATACGCTGTATCAGATTTGTGTACCCTGTAACACTGTTCACATTTGATGTTGATGATCAACAAAGTGACAGTTTCACGATTCAAAATGATCGCCAGCTAAGAAGGCTATTCAATGACTTGGATGATGACGATTCATTGGTAAGTTTTGAATTCCCTATTTCCTTGAAAAAAAGGGACGGCACTCAAGTTACGGTCACAACGAACGCCGAGCTGGCCAGTGCCATCGAATCCGCAAAGGGCATGTGTAGTAATGATAATGACGACGATGATGATGATGATTTTTACGATGATGGTGATGATGAATGTGAGGACTGTAGCCAAAATCAAGTAACCGAGACCCTATTGTCCTGCCCTTTTTGGTATGTAGAGGAGTTGGAATTGAATGATGAGGATGAATTGGAGCGTCTGTATGTGGGATATTACTTTTCATTTGAAACGGGTGGAAATGTAACGGTTTTTAAAGACGACGAACGTTTTATGGGTACCTGGGCCACTACCGGAAGTCTATCGAATACTGCACTGGTCATCAATATTCCTGATTTACCAAACTTTAATGCTACGTGGAGACTCGATGAAATTGAACTCGAGGATGGAGGTAAGCTGGTTGAACTGGAATTCGGTGATGATAATGAAATGGTCCTAAAAAGCAACTGTCAAGGAGAAATAGCACAGGTCTGTGAAACGGAGGCCATTGTAGAAGCGCTTGGTAGTTGTACTTGGGACATTTCAAATCTTGATGGTACCTTCTTTGATGAAATCACGATAGATTTTTCCAACAATAATATCCATGTATTTGCAGATGATGATACGGATGGAGGCGAGGTGCTCGATGAAGGAAATTGGGAGATTTCAGGAACTACCATTTCATTCAACGCATTGAGCATGGCTCTTGCGAATTATGTTGGCGACTGGACTTTTATTTCCTGTGAACCACAGCGTTTTAAGTTGCAAAGGGGAGAGGAAGTAATCGTATTGACCCGAGATTGTGATTCATAGAGAAAAAGCTTAAGACCAAAAAAATTAAAAAGAGGCCGCCTCGACCCAAATCAAGGAAATACTCTTGGAACGTTTAATCGCACCAAAAATTATGGACCTACTTGTGCTGGCGCATTAAATTTTTAACAAAAAAACAATTAAAAGTATGAAAAAAGAAGTTTTAAAATCAACATCAATTTTTTTAATCGGTCTACTCATGTTCTCTTGTGAAAGTGATGACCAATCTCAATTAGCTAACGGTTACGATAGTTTGGATGTGATTAGTGCCCAAGCCTCTATGCAAGACGGACAATGGAGAGTTTCAGAATTTAGGGACGATGACGACGATGACAATGAATACCAAACCGTAGATTTTGAAGGGTATACGTTTGAGTTCGGAGAAGATGGCTCGGTAACTGCAACTATAGGTGATGAGGTTTATACCGGTACATGGCGTATCGAGCTTGAAGACGATGACAATGATGATGATGATGATGATGATGTCGATGATGATGACCGGAACGAAATGGAGTTTGAACTGGAGTTCGATATCGATAACGGTGTTCTTGATGAAATCTCGGAAGATTGGGATGTTCTAGAATATTCCGACACGTTAATACGTCTGGGAGATGAGGACGATGACGATGATGATGAACTCTTGACCTTTGAAAAAATGTAGTTTCAAGCAATGGTTTTTCCCAGCCAATCAATTGAATAATTTGTTTGAATGATGGTTACCCAAGAGCATGCGTTCAATAGGATAAAGCATACAAATCTATACCGCCAACAATAAAGAGTTGGGCCTCGTTGGTGGTATTGATGGAGGTGTTAGTTGGGAATTTACGAATATCTAAATCCTTTTTTGCCCCCACAATCAAGGTTAGAGCATCCATTTTTTATGGGTGCTCTTTTGTTTTGTATATTTTAGGACAGTTGATGCGAAAATAACCTTCTTATTGTTAAATTTGTAACCCTTCAAAAAAGAAAAGAATGTTCGATAATTTAAGCGATAAGCTAGATAAAGCACTTCATGTACTCAAAGGTCATGGGCAGATCACGGAAATCAATGTTGCGGAGACTACCAAGGAAGTACGCCGTGCCTTATTGGATGCGGATGTCAACTTTAAAATAGCCAAGGAATTTACAAATAGGGTAAAGGAAAAGGCACTGGGACAGAATGTATTGACCAGCTTGCAGCCTGGGCAGTTGATGATCAAAATCGTTAAGGACGAGCTGACCCAGCTCATGGGAGGTGAATCTGAAGGTATCGATCTTTCTGGAAATCCTTCCGTTATATTAATGTCGGGCCTACAAGGTTCGGGTAAAACCACTTTCTCCGGTAAATTGGCCAATTATCTTAAAACAAAAAAATCAAAAAATCCATTATTGGTTGCCTGTGATGTATATCGGCCTGCGGCAATAGATCAATTACACGTAGTGGGGGAACAGATCGGGGTACCCGTTTTTTCCGATAGGGACAACAACGATCCGGTGGCGATTGCGAAAGCAGGTATCGCCAAGGCAAAAGCAGATGGCCATAATGTGGTCATTATCGATACGGCGGGGCGTTTGGCGGTAGATGAGAAGATGATGGCCGAAATATCCGATATCCATAAAGCCATAAAACCCCAAGAAACGCTTTTTGTGGTCGATTCCATGACCGGTCAAGATGCGGTAAATACGGCAAAGGCGTTTAACGACATCCTTAATTTTGATGGGGTTATATTAACGAAATTGGATGGTGATACCCGTGGTGGTGCCGCTATCTCCATAAAGTCTGTCGTAGATAAACCGATCAAATTTATCGGTACCGGGGAGAAAATGGAGGCTATTGACGTGTTTTATCCGTCTAGGATGGCAGACCGTATTCTTGGTATGGGCGATGTTATTTCATTGGTAGAACGCGCACAAGAGCAATTTGACGAAGAGGAGGCACGGAAAATTCAAAAGAAAATCGCCAAGAATACATTTGGATTCGATGATTTTTTGAGCCAGATACAGCAGATAAAGAAAATGGGGAACATGAAGGACCTCATGGGTATGATACCGGGCGCCGGAAAAGCTTTAAAAGGTCTGGATATCGATGACGATGCCTTTAAGCATATTGAAGCTATAATCCATAGCATGACGCCCGATGAACGTTCCAATCCTTCAACATTGAACGCCAGTAGAAAGAAACGAATTGCGAAAGGAGCGGGAAGGGAAGTTCAAGAGGTCAATCAATTGTTAAAGCAGTTCGACCAAATGGGCAAGATGATGAAGATGATGCAAGGCGGTGGCGGTAAAAAGATGATGCAGATGATGGGCGCCATGAAGGGGATAAAATAATTAATTAGTGAACGAATATTAAAACGCAAGGCATGGAATTATTGGATGGTAAAAAGGTATCCAACCAAATTAAGGAGGAAATCAAGGCCGAGGTGGACAAGATGAGGGAAAAAGGAGAAAAAGTTCCTCATTTGGCCGCTATAATTGTGGGTAACGACGGTGCTAGCTTAACCTATGTAGGGAGCAAAGTACGTTCGTGCGAGCGTGTCGGTTTTGAATCTACGCTGATAAAAATGCCTAGCACGACTTCTGAGCTTGAGCTTTTGAAAAAAATTAAGGAGCTGAACCAAGATGATGATATTGATGGGTTCATCGTTCAATTGCCATTGCCCGAGCAAATAGATACGCAAAAGGTAATCATGGCCGTGGATCCCGATAAGGATGTAGATGGGTTCCATCCCACCAATTTTGGTAAAATGGCCTTGGATATGAGCACCTTTATTCCGGCCACCCCTTTTGGTATCTTAGAATTGTTGGAACGGTATAATGTAGATACAAATGGCAAGCATACGGTGGTTATAGGTAGAAGCCATATCGTTGGTAGGCCCATGAGCATTCTCATGGGAAGAAAAGGATGGCCTGGCAATTCTACGGTTACCTTGACCCATAGCCATACCAAGAACATTACCCAAATCATTTCCCAGGCAGACATTGTTATTTCGGCTTTAGGGGTTCCCAATTTCCTAAAAGCAGAAATGGTAAAGGACGATGCGGTCGTAATCGACGTTGGCATTACCCGAGTTCCGGACGAATCCAAAGAACGGGGCTATTACATCACCGGTGATGTTGATTTCGAGAACGTAAGTAAAAAGGCCTCGTTTATTACCCCTGTTCCTGGTGGGGTGGGACCGATGACCATTGCCATGTTGTTAAAAAATACGCTGTTGGCGCGCGAGCGCCACAGAAATAGGGACTAAGGAAAGAGGTATCGTAAAATGCATATATTCCTAGAATAATTCCGTACGCATTCATCTTGCTCAGACACAGTATAATTTGCTAAATTAAACCATATGAACACATCAAGAATCTTTAAAATAGGCGCAGTAGCTTCGGTTGTACTGGTCATAGCGTGTAAAACGGAATCGAAGGAAATGCCCGAAAAGGAGCTTACTTCGGGGGTACTGACCGAATACATGGACGATGCTGTCAATCCCGGCGACGATTTCACAAGGTATGTCAACGGTACTTGGATGAAGAATACCGAGATTCCGGCCGATAAATCATCCTATGGTGTAGGCTATATCGTTCATGAGGAGTCTGAGGAGAACGTTAAAAAAATAATAGAGGAGTCCGCAGCCGGAGATTTTGAAAAAGGGTCCGATGAACAGAAAGTGGGGGACCTTTATCAATCCTTTATGGATGTAGAGAAAAGGAATGCTTTGGGCGTAACACCCCTACAGCCCGAATTCGATAAAATAGAAGCCATCAACAGTTATGATGAGTTGGCCACGTATTTTGCGTATGCCTCCAAGTATGGTATAAATACCCCCTTGGGCCTTTTCGTTTACCAAGATTTTAAGGACCCGACCATTTACACGGTGTATGCTTGGCAATCGGGATTGGGCCTACCCGACAAGGAGTACTACTTGAAAGACGATGACCGTTCGAAAGAAATTCGGGAGAAATACGTCGGTCACATTGAAAAGATGTTTGAGCTCACAGGACTTTCCGATGCTGCGAAGTCCGCTAAGAACGTCATGGAGTTAGAGACGAAAATTGCCTCAAAGCATTTGGAAAAGGAAAAAACACGGGATTTGGTGGGGCTTTACAATATGTTCCCAGTAGATACCCTATCGAACATAATGCCCAAATTCAATTGGACCAACTTCTTAACGGAAGCCGGTCTTGCAAATCAAGAAAAGCTTGGTATTTTAATGTTGGAATATACCAAGGCATTGGACGGCATTATCACCTCGACAGATTTGAACACTTGGAAAACCTATTTGAAATGGAGCGTCGTTGATGCCAATGCCTCCCGTTTGAGTGAAGCCTTGGACAATCAAAATTGGGAGTTCTATAGTAAGGAGTTGAGAGGGACCCAAGAACAACGCCCAATGTGGAGAAGGGGCGTATCGACCGTAAACGGCACGTTGGGAGAGGTAGTCGGAAAGGTCTATGTAAAACGACACTTTCCGCCAGAAGCGAAGGAGCATATGGAAACCTTGGTGGACAACCTTCTTAAAGCGTATGAAGTAAGTATCAAGGATTTGGATTGGATGAGCGACGAAACCAAAAAAGAGGCCTTGGATAAATTGAGCAAGTTCACCCCTAAAATAGGATATCCGGATACTTGGAAATCCTATGATCTGGAAATTGAACCAGATGATCTGTACGGTAATCTAAGAAGGTCTAGCTTAATGGAATACAATAGGGAGTTGGCCAAACTGGGCCAACCGATAGACAAGGACGAATGGGGGATGACTCCACAGACCGTTAATGCCTATTACAACCCTACCATGAATGAAATTGTATTTCCCGCTGCCATTTTGCAACCTCCTTTTTTTGATTTAGGAGCGGAAGATGCGGTGAACTACGGAGCTATCGGTGCAGTCATCGGTCACGAAATAGGGCATGGTTTCGATGATTCCGGAAGTACGTTCGATGGTGATGGGGCCATGCGAAATTGGTGGACAGATGCCGATAAGGAGGAGTTTAAAAAACGTACCGGGGCTTTGGTGCAGCAGTACAATGAATTTGAGGTTTTGCCAGACCTGAACGTTAACGGAGAATTTACCCTTGGGGAAAATATTGGGGATTTAGGCGGCCTAAGCATTGCGCTTAAAGCGTATAAGATGTCTTTAGGGGATGAGGAGGCTCCGGTCATGGATGGTTTTACCGGTGAGCAACGCGTATTTATTGGGTATGCACAAGCATGGCGGAATAAAATGAGGGATGAAGCCTTACGTGTACAAATCAATACAGATCCACATTCACCAGCGCATTTAAGAGTGAATGGTATTGTGCGAAACGTACCGGAATTCTACACGGCTTTCGACATAAAAAAAACGGATTCACTTTTTTTGGCACCCGAAGAACGGGTGAAGATTTGGTAATTTCCGCAACCTGATCTCAGAAAGCCTTCATTCTTCGAATTGGAGGCTTTTTTAGTTGGGGAGTTCGGCAGGGCTCACTTTGGCATCGGTGCTGTCGTTGGGCGTTAGGTAATCGATATCATTGCTGTCATCATAATCACAGCTCGCGATGATCAATACTAAAAATAACCCTAGAACAGAGAGTAGCTTTTTCATAATCCCAGATTTACAGTTTAACATAAGGCATGTAACTGCTCATAAAAACGCTTTACTTTTTGAAAAGTTGTATTTCTACTGAAAAAATGACCGGAACGTATACAAGAAATTTATTTTTTAAAGAAAACCGACTACCTTGTTCAACATATTTTGTGGAACTATGGTACTGAATCCTTTTTTTGAATCCTCCCTGGATCTTTTGTGTATTGCAGATTTTGAAGGATATTTTAAAGATGTAAACCCTGCATTTATACGTATGATCGGGTACACTAAAGAGGAGCTGCTCTCAAAAAAAATAAATGAATTTGTCTATGAAAGCGACCGGGCGACCACCCAGGCGTTGCGGGAAGGAATTTATGAAAACAAATCGATCATTAATTTCGAGAACAGGTACCGCACCAAATCAGGTGAATTAGTATGGCTATCGTGGAGTGCCGTACCCTTAGAGAAAGATAAACTGGTGTATGCCATTGCGAAGGATATTACCCATGACAAAGTGCTTAAGAATGAGCGTATCGAAGAGCTAACGAAACTTACAAAGCGAAACGATGAGCTGACCAGGTTGAGCATGATTACCTCCCATGACCTTAGGTCTCCCGTAAATAGCCTTCTTTCCTTGTTTCAATTCATTGATTATGATGCAATTGATAGTGCTGAAACTATTGAGGTGCTTAAATACATGGAGGTAGGTGCCAAGGGCATCAAAAATTCACTGGATAATTCTTTGGACCTTTTGAGTAGCGATTTATCAAATAAAGGCACCTTGCGAGAAGTGGTGCTTAGTGACTGTCTACGAAAGGCGACCACTTCCATTGCGTCGCTCATCAAAAATTCTCGGACAGAGATCAAAACGGATTTCAGTGCTTTTACCACTGTATATTTTGATGAAGGGTATATGGAAAGTATTTTCTTAAACCTAATTACGAATGCCATCAAGTATGCCAAACCCAACGTGTCTCCTGTGATCTTATGCAAAACTTCAGTGGAAAATGATCGTAAAACCGTTACGATTACCGATAACGGAAGAGGTTTTGACATGGATCGGATAGGGGACAAGGTATTTGGGTTGAACGAACGTTTTTGCGAAAGTGAAGAAGGGAAAGGGGTCGGGCTTTATTTGATACACAACCAAATTACCAGTTTGGGCGGCCGTATTCGATTGGAAAGTAAACCCGACCATGGATCAAGTTTCATAATTACCTTTAAACCGTAGTACATATCCTTGAAAAGGACTCCTTGGGCCATTTCAATGAAGTGCTGAA
>JBARCC010000214.1:0-4509 GCA_049793635.1 Maribacter sp.
TTGCATGGAATATGCGCCAAAAAGGAGCGTGGAACGCCAAAAAATCCAGGTCTTTTAAAAACGGACCGTTCGTTACCCCAGGAACCTATACGGCAAAACTGACTGTAGGGAACCTACTCCTAGAACAACCGTTCGAAATACGGATAGACCCACGGGCAGCGGAAGAGGGAATCACCATGAATACGCTTTCCGAGCAATTGGTCTTTGAGAATAAGATTATAGACCTATTGACAGAGGCCAATAGGTTACAAGCCACTATCGAAGCTGCGGCAAAAGAAACGAAAGATAAGAGCAAGAAAGAGGATTATGAGAGGCTTCTCAAACAACTAAAAAATGAGGAGGGCGCGTATCCGAAGCCCGTTTTGATCGCACAGATTTCCTATTTAAATTACATCGTTGGAGATTCGGACAAGGAAATTGGAAATGACGCCCAGGAGCGCTACGAGGAATTGGCAGCTGAATTAAAAAAATTAAAGACAGAAAGTGGCCTATAATCAGTGGTTGGCCGTAAGCAGAAGCGTATATTCTTGTTTCGAAAAATGGCATGAGTATAACGGTCTGGTAGCCGTAAAGGTTTAAAAATCAATAAAACAAGCCATTCTGTTAAGAATTTGGTAGGTTCTGTATTTCTTTAACGTAAACTTGGCAAACATTTTTATTTTAACATAATTATATGTCATAATTTAGCTACATAACACTAAAAACTATAATTATGAATTTTAATAGAAAAAGTATTTTATTGGTCTTGTTTAGTTCGGCCATCCTTGTTTTTGCCTCTTGTAAAGATCAGGCCAAAATAGATGCGGATAAGAAAGCTGCTGAAGACAAAATAGAAATGGAAAAGGCGAACGCGGAAGCTGAAGCAAAAATGATGGAAGAGGAAGCCATGAAAAAAGAAATGATGGCTACGAGCATTGCAGCGTTGGCTTCAGGAGACGAGGATTTGTCGACTTTGGTTGCCGCAATTAATGCCGCAGGCTTAGATGGCATGTTATCGGAACCTGGCGAGTACACGGTTTTTGCGCCGACCAATGCCGCTTTTGAAAAATTACCGAAGAACCTTGCCGTAGCCGAATTGGTAAAACCGGAGAACAAAGAATTATTGACTACAGTGCTGCAGTACCATGTAGTGCCAGGGGTAGTAAATTCAAGTACCTTGGTTGAGGCGATTAAAGGAGCTAACGGCAGTTACAAAATTACTACCGCCGGTGGTGGCGAACTTACTGCATCCATGAAAGGGGATAAGGTAATGTTGAAGGATGCCAAGGGGAAATCGGTCAACGTTATTTCAGTGGATCTGAAGGCTTCTAACGGTATCATTCATATGATTGACGGCGTATTGATGCCTCAAAGCTAAGAACAGGCTTAACATTTTATATTGAACCGCTTGCACCAGTTTAAAAATGGGGTAAGCGGTTTTTTTATGCGGATCTTGGAAGTCGAATACCGAAAGGTAAGCACGGAGGTATCGGAAGAAAACAGGCTGAAATTTCAGGGTAATTCTAATTACAAAATCTATTAAATCGACAATCCCTGAGAAAAGGGGCATGCGAATTATTTTGAATCAACACTCGATTATAATGCTAGAGTTCAATCCGTTTAAGAACGGACGAATGGAGCAACAGATTTCCATTTTTACCGAATAATCTTTATTTTTAAAATAAGACATGTAGAAGAATGAGCAGAGGTTTTGTAAAAGAAGATGATCAAGAGGAAATACCCATGGTACCCCCAAGGGCAGACCTACCCCACGGAGCGACCAATTATGTGACAAAGAATGGCTTAGCTCTTTTAGTAGAAGAAAGAGAGGCGTTACAGAAAGCAAGGGAAGAACTACCTGTCGATAATGAAAAAGAACGACGAATAGCCAACAACCATATGGCCTCCAAATTACGGTTGCTTACCGAACGTATAAGCAGTGCCAAAGTAGTCGACCTAAAAGAACAACCAGCCGACGAAGTGCGGTTTGGTGCTCTTGTTACCGTCCGTATAGATCATGCTGAACCCGTTCAAAAGTATCAGCTTGTCGGTGTTGACGAGGCAGATATCAAAAAAAACAAAATTTCATTTTTGTCCCCGATCGCTAGAATCTTGATTTCGAAAAGGGTAGGGGACACCGCTATTTTGAAACTCGGCAAAGAGGAACGTATGTTTACCATCACTCAAATACAATATCCGATGGATTGACCGGAACATTCTTCTCCTATATACCTTTAAACGGCTACACGCTTACTAAACAAACACCTCAAAAAATAAAAAGAAATGCATCCTATTTTAAAAACAGTATTGATTGCAATGCTCCTATCCTTAAATATACAGTGTAAAGGACAGACAAAGGACACCAAAAGTGCTGGTGACCGCTATACCTATGCCTCGGGCGACCCCGACGGTATCGGTAAATGGTATAAGGGAAGAGAAATTGCCCATGTCATGGGATATCAAGGAATGTCGTGGTTAGAACGCACTGAGCGTGAAGAAGAGGAACATACCGCCAAACTTTTAAAGAACATGAACATTCTGCCTGGTGATACCCTTGCGGATATCGGCGCGGGTTCTGGTTATCATGTGTTTAAGATGGCGCCCCTGGTCGAAAACGGATACGTTTACGCTGTAGATATACAGCCAGAAATGTTGGCGGCCATGGCCTCTAAAAAAGAGACAGGCCCCTATAAGAATATAAGCTTGGTACAAGGCGACGAAAAAAGTGTAAACCTACCGGATCAGTCCGTAGACAAAGTGTTGATGGTAGATGTGTACCACGAATTTAATTTTCCATTAGAAATGATATTGAGTATCAAGAAGGCGATGCGACCAAATGCAGCGCTTTACCTCATCGAATATCGGGGAGAAGATGCCTCGGTACCCATTAAAGAACTTCATAAAATGACCGAGGCGCAAGCCGTTAAGGAGATGAAGGCAGCTGGGCTACGTCTGCAAAAGAATATCGATAATTTACCTTGGCAGCACTGCATGGTTTTCGTCAAGGAATAATACAAATCCTACGTTTATTTCAATTTAGCTCTGCTATACCGTAGTGGGTGCTTTTATTTTTTACCTTGCTGGTGCATCTATTTATTCTCAATCCCGTAAACCAACGCCCATGAATCCGGAAACTGTTTTTTCAATCGCCAATATGATTGCATTACCGATGTGGATTTTAATGATTTTACTGCCCAACTGGAAGGTGACCAGGTGGCTCATCGATTACAAGGTGATTCCATTGGCATTGGCCCTTATGTATGCCGTGTATATCGTAATGGCTTTGATCACAGGAGGAATGATGGACTTTGGAACCCTAGATTCCGTCATGCAGCTGTTTACCGATACATCTGGCGTACTTGCGGGTTGGATCCACTATTTAGCCTTTGATCTATTGGTAGGCATGTGGATTTTAGAACAGCAGAAACAGGTCGGTATACACAAAGCATTACTCGCCATTTGTCTTTTGGGGACCTTTATGTTCGGGCCTTTAGGATTTTTGCTCTTCATGATCATGAAAGCATTCAAGACCAGAAAACATATCGTACAGTAAAGCCCTTACCCTATGTAGCAAGATTGGGCAGTATAAAGACCAACACGTGTTTCGCGAATTTTTACAGCTCTTTCAAGTACCACCATCAAATTCTGCTCTATTTACACTGGAATACATTACTTTTTTGCTAGTTTTAAAAATAAATAATTCCTATGAAAAAGATAGTTTGCGTATTCCTATGTTGCATCGGTTATACAATGCATGCCCAAGACCGACTTACCGGAGAAACCTTTACCACGCGTTCGGAAGTAATCGCCCAACAGGGTATGGCGGCAACAAGCCAACCCCTTGCGACCCAAGTAGCCTTGGATATATTGAAAAAAGGCGGTTCGGCCATGGATGCCGCTATTGCGGCCAACGCGGTATTGGGATTGGTGGAGCCAGCAAGTTGTGGGATTGGAGGGGACATATTTGCTATCGTTTGGGATGCTAAAACCAAAAAATTATCCGGATTCAACGGCAGTGGAAGGGCACCAAAGTCATTGAATATCGATTATTTTATCGAAAACGATATGAAATATGTCCCATTTTATGGTCCCTTGCCCGTGACGGTTCCAGGATGCGTTGACGGTTGGTTCGCCATGCACCAAAAATTTGGAAAACTACCCATGAAAGAATTGCTTCAACCCGCAATTGAATACGGCCAAAAAGGGTTTCCGGTTTCGGAGGTCATCGCCTATGAAATGGAATCCAATTACAATTCCCTTAAAGACCAACCGGGTTTTGCGAAAACGTATCTGCGAAATGGAAGCACCCCCAAAAAAGGGGAGGTTTTTAAAAACCCAGACTTGGCAACTACCTATCAGTTGATCGCCGATAAAGGAAGGGATGCTTTTTATAAAGGAAAAATTGCACGCACCATCTCAAATTTTATGGAAAAACACGGTGGCTTTCTGTCCTATACCGATTTTGAGTCACATACCTCTAACTGGGTAGATCCTGTTTCCGTAAACTACCGAGGGTATGAGGTTTGGGAG
>JBARCC010000215.1:0-4485 GCA_049793635.1 Maribacter sp.
ACATAGAACATGGATGGATGTAAAAGCGTTTTTCTCAGAAGATAACGATGAGGCCATGTTGGAAGAAGCCGTAAGAGGCGACAAATCTGCAATCAAGGATTATGATGATGCCTTAACGGAAACGATGATGCCTGCAAGAATTAAGGAATTGATCAGAGCGCAGCGAGAGAAATTGAAAAATGACATCGAGACCACTAAAATTTTAGAAGCTTACAAATAGTCTCTGATGCAAAAATCCCCGGCAAATGCCGGGGATTTTTTTGTTTAATGTCGTAAGGGGATACCTTTTTAAAATTTACGTTTTCTACGCGCTTGTTTAGCTCTTTTTCGTTTGAGCCATTGCTTGAAGAATTTTTTACCGAAATATAAAATTAACGCCTTTTTCAATTCGCTCCGCTTAATAATTTTTCAACTTATCTTTTCGTTTTCGTAATTGTCGATCTAACTCCCTGATCGATTCCGACAAAGATTCCTCAAAAGTAGCGTTGCTCGCTTCGGTAAACATTCTGGGACCGGGCACGCTTAACCGTATATTACAAACCTTCCCTGTTTCGTCAGACGTTGTATTTTCGTCTTTAAAGAACACATCGGCCCGTATGATGTCACTGAATTTTTCATGTAGATTTTTCAATTTCTCCTCAGCCAGACCTTCTAATCGTTGACTCGCCGTTACGTTATCGTATTCGTATATAATATCCATAATTATTTTTTTATTGATTAACATTTACCATCCATCCTATTCCAAAACTGTCGGTGCACCTTCCAAAATGGCCCCACTCGCGTTCCCTAAATCGTGATGGATTCTACCTCCGCTCGATAAATCTTCAAAAAGTTGTCTCCCTTCCTCTAAATCGTCTACGTCGATACTCATACTAATTTGGTTCCCCGTATTCAATGGAGTATCCGGTGATGCGTCATAGGCCATAAAAAAGATGCCTTTTCCTTTTAGTTCTGCGTGTTGTAATTTTTGCCTGTAGGAAGCAGGAACATCCATATCCTTATCTTCATAGGTTTGTTTGTTCTTGATTTCTGCATTAAACAGGTTTGCGTAAAAATTCAAAGCCTGTTGGCAGTTCCCGTTAAAGGCTAAATATGCTTGTACTTTCATGTAATATTGTTTTGTTTCAAGATATGCAATATCCTAAGAGGGACTTGTCTTGAATCGATAGGATATTGATGCAAAAAAAATACTGTTCTTATTCCCGTTGTAATTTGTCCAGTATTATTCGGCTACAATGAGATAAAAAGGTGCATTTAACATCTTGCGCGAAAAAAAATGCAACTATACCTTCAATCGTATTTTATTATTGTTTAATTTAATGGTATTCAATAAAATAGTAATAAAACGATGGCAAATTTCAGTTTAAAAGTTAATGGAAAAACCGAGCAGATAGATGTAGACCCCACTACCCCCATGCTTTGGGTATTGCGCGATCATTTAAAATTGGTAGGCACCAAATACGGATGCGGTATCGCACAATGTGGTGCGTGCACCGTTCATTTAGGGGATAATGCAGTACGATCATGTCAGTTACCCATATCGGCCGTTGGGGAACAGGCCATTACTACGATCGAAGGTCTTTCCGAAAATGGCGACCACCCGGTGCAGAAAGCTTGGATAGAAGAAGACGTGTACCAGTGCGGTTATTGTCAATCTGGCCAGATCATGAACGCAAGCGCTTTTTTAAAGAAAAATCCAAATCCGTCGGACGAGGAAATTGAGAATGCCATGAACGGTAATATTTGCCGATGCGGTACCTATACCCGTATCAAAAAAGCCATTAAAAACGCAGCCAGTATCGAGAATGCCTAATTGCCAAGTTGCTAGTCAAAATAAATAGCCTTGTAGCAAGCCTACTTGTCAAGCAGAAGCAAAAGGTATTAAATACCTATTAATATTAATCTCGATTATCGAGTACATGAACAAGAATTAAAAAACTACAAACATGACCCTTATAAAAACTTCATACAATAGACGTTCCTTCCTTAAAAGTTCTGCTTTAGCAGGCGGAGGTATGATGCTCGGCTTTAGTTGGTTGGCATCGTGCAACCCGACTGCGGAAAAAGCGAAATCCATGCCGAAGGAATGGTTTGACATCAATGGATTTCTAAAGATAGGAGATAATGGTATGGTTACCATTATGTCCCCAAATCCTGAAATCGGGCAGAACGTGAAAACGTCCATGCCTATGATCGTAGCGGAGGAATTGGATGTGGACTGGAACAATGTCATCGTAGAACAGGCGCCGTTAAATACCGATATTTTTCAAAGACAGTTGGCCGGTGGAAGTCAATCCATCCGCGCGAGCTGGGAAGGCCTTAGAATGGCAGGGGCCACAGCGAGGCATATGTTGGTCGCGGCAGCAGCCGAGGCATGGCAGGTTCCTGCTTCAGAAATAACAACGAAAGAAGGCATATTGTCGCATAAGGGTTCTGGTAAGACCGCAGGGTATGGAGATATGGCTTCGGCAGCTGCATTGTTAGAAATCCCTGGAGAAGTTTCCCTTAAAGAAGCGAATACCTTCAGCATTATTGGGACCGATAGAAGGAATGTAGACGGACAGAAATTAGTAACGGGAAAACCCTTATTCGGTCTTGATATTCAAGAAGAAGGTATGTTGATTGCAATGATCGTTCACCCTCCCGCGTTCGGTATGACCTATACATCAATGGATGCCGAAAAAGTCAAATCAATGGCTGGCATCACCGATGTTTTTCCGATTGAAGTATATCCAGAAGATATGGAGAAACAATGGTCGGACGGAGGCGGTATACCCCAATTGGTAGCCATCGTCGGCGAGACCACCTGGCAATGTATGCTAGCGAAAAAAGCATTGACGGTAGAATGGCAGAAAGACGATACTTTAGAGAGTTCCGCCTATCACGAGGAAGCTTTATCTAAATTATTAAAGTATTCCAAAAAACAACCGGCACGTGAAGATGGGGACGTTACCTCGGCTTTCAAAAATGCCGCTAAGGTCATCGAGCGAACGTATAGTGCTCCCTTTTTAGCACATAATACGATGGAGCCCATGAACTTTTTTGCCAACGTCACGGCGGATAAAGCCATTTTGAACGGACCTATACAAACCCCAGAATTTCTAGAGAAATCACTGGCGTCTAGATTAAATATGCCCGTGGAACAAATAGATATACAGATGACCCGAATGGGCGGTGGTTTCGGTCGCCGACTTTATGGACATTTTGGTGTCGAAGCTGCTGTAATATCCCAAAAAGTAAAAGCCCCCGTAAAATTGGTCTATTCCCGAGAGGACGATATGACCCAAGGAACATATCGCCCAGCCTATCAAGTGAAATATAAAGCGGGACTTGACAAAGATGGTAACCTTATCGCTTGGCACGTCATAGGGGCGGGAGCGAACGATGACCTTGTTTTCGAAAATAGATTTCCAGCCGGGGCAGTCGACAATTACCTCGCGGAAAAGTTTAATCTAAAGACCAACGTGACCACCGGGGCTTGGAGAGCACCACGTTCCAATTTCATTGCAGGTGCAGAACAGTCCTTCATGGACGAAGTGGCCGAAGCAGCGGGGAAAGACCCTATTGCCTTTAGGCTTGAATTGTTCGAAAAAGCCATGAACACGCCCGTAGGTGACCCCGAGAATAATGATTATGACCCCAAGCGCTACGCAGGTGTTTTGGAACTGGTACGAGATAAATCTGGTTGGGACGGTTCTTCTAAAAATGGAGCCGCCCGAGGAGTATCCGCGTATTACTGCCATAATTCATATGTGGCCCAAGTACTTGATCTCGTCCCGAACAGCAATCCACCGAAAGTCGATAAAGTGTGGTGTGCCGTAGACTGTGGTATCGTCATCAACCCCATGGCCGCTAAAAACCAAATTGAAGGCGGAATTATTGATGGAATCGGCCATGCAACCTACAGCGAGATGACCTTTGAAGAAGGTGTTCCCCAACAATCTAATTTTGACACGTATCGTTTGATCAGACAGAAAGAAGCCCCTAGAGAAATTGAAAGTTTCTTTGTGGATAACGGTATAGACCCGACCGGGTTGGGAGAACCTTCCCTGCCCCCTATTGTAGGAGCCTTAGCAAATGCCATGTATAAAGCGACGGGGCAACGCCATTATAAGCAACCGTTTATAACGGAAAAGTCCGTGGTAGGGTAGAAAGTGTAAATGTAATTTTAGACTATTAGGATTAACAACTAATTGATAATTAACAATTCGACCACGCTCAAAGTGACAGGCATTTTAAGGTATTCAAATTGTCTGTCATTCTGAGCAGAATTGAGAACTTGATGGGTAAAAAATTAAATCGGTCCTTTTAACAAATTCAAAATATGGATACTTTAAAAATACACGCCGATGGAGAGGAAGATTATTTGCAATCTTTGAATCTACGATATGAAAGATTGAAAACCTCTTTAAAGAAGAATGCGATATTAAGTAAAGTACAGGTTCAGGAAGAATTGGCCAAAATTAAGGAACTGTATTTTAAGTC
>JBARCC010000216.1:0-3262 GCA_049793635.1 Maribacter sp.
CATTAAGGGAAATGCCCTTATAGGACTGGATGTTCGGATATTTTCGGGCCAGTTCTTCCGAAAAAATAGGGTCTTCGAAGACGGAAAACGCAATTTCTCGGCCCTCTTCGTTCGGGAAATACACCAGCTTTTCGTCCGTTTTTGCGGTCAATGCTTTTGAAAACTCCAAGGGATCCAATCTAAATGCCTTTGCTTTTTCGACCTTCAACCGCTGTTTGGAAAACTGCTTGGTAGATTCTTTCAAGGTAATGCTTTTCCAATATGAGCTTTGAGCGACCCCGGAAAAGGAAAGAAATAGTATGGTAATTGAAAAAACTAGGCGTAATTTTGTAACCATTAAGGGACATTTATCTCAGTATCAAATATAAGTCTTTATTATTTTCCATCATAGGTGATTACAGTCCGCGGCATTTCCAAATATAATCAACCCGACCATACGGCCATTACGATCGGCACGTTTGACGGAGTGCATATCGGTCACCGAAAAATACTCGAAAAGGTCATCAACCATGCAAAAAATACCGGGTTAAAATCTGCGGTGCTTACCTTTTTCCCACATCCAAGAATGGTTTTGCAAAAAGATACGGATATTAAACTGCTGAACACCATCGACGAAAAGATCAGTATTTTAGAAGGATTGGGACTTGATGTATTGATCATCCATCCGTTCACCATGCAATTTTCACGGCTTACCGCGACCGAATTCGTGCGTGACATACTTGTGAACACTCTCAACATCAAAAAAGTGATCATTGGCTATGACCACCGTTTCGGCCGCAATAGAAATGCAGATATCACCGACCTGAGGGCGTTCGGAAATGCCCTCGACTTTACCGTAGACGAGATTCTTGCACAAGAGATCGACGATGTTTCGGTAAGTTCGACCAAAATTAGAAAGGCCTTGGAAGACGGGGACATGGAAACCGCCAATAGTTATTTAGGCTACGCCTATATGCTTACGGGTACCATTGTGCGTGGTAAGGGCATTGGTAGGCAATTGGGTTTTCCTACCGCAAACGTATCCATCGCGGAAGACTATAAGCTCATCCCTAAAAATGGGTCGTACACGGTAAAAAGCGAATTGGAGGGAAAAACGGTATATGGCATGATGAATATCGGCTTCAACCCTACGCTCGACGGAACGGAAAGGTCTATTGAAATCAACTTTTTCGATTTTGATGCCGATATCTACGAGAAAAAAATACAGGTGTCCATTTTGGGGCGATTGAGGGACGAACGAAAATTCGAATCGGTCGATGCCCTTACATCACAGCTGGCCAAGGACAGGGAACAATCCCTACAATTTATCGCAACGTAAAATGTTAAACAGGGTGTTGTTTCAGCGGATGGATAATAGCCCCCTGATCATCTTCAGGATGTTCTTCGGTATACTCGTCGCCCTTGAATGTTTTGGTGCCATCGCTACGGGGTGGGTCTACCGCAATATGATCGAGCCCAGCCATCATTTTCCGTTTATCGACGTGCAGTGGTTACGGCCCTTACCAGGTTCGGGCATGTATGTTTACTTTGCGGTCATGGGGCTTTTGGGCCTGTGCATTGCCGTAGGCTTCAGATATAGGGCAAGTATCATCGCCTTTACGGTACTGTGGACGGCTACGTACCTGATGCAGAAAACAGCGTATAACAATCACTATTACCTGCTCGTACTTATTGCGTCACTGATGTGCTTTTTACCTGCGGAAAGAAGCCATTCGGTAGACGTGCGGTTGAACCCAGCTCTAAAATCCGACGCAATGTACGGATATGTGAAATGGATCATCGTGGCACAACTCCTCATTGTTTACGTGTATGCCTCGGTCGCCAAGATGTATGGCGACTGGTTAAACTTTAGCATGATCGCTATTTTGATGCGTCCCCGAAAAGAATATCTTTTGGTGGGCGAACTATTGCAGCAACCGTGGGTGCACTCCATCATTGGAACGGCTGGCATCCTGTTCGACTTGCTTATCGTGCCCGCCCTATTGTGGAGACCCACCCGAAAACTGGCATTCGTATTGTCCATTTTCTTCCATCTGTTCAATTCCATTGTATTTCAAATCGGTATTTTCCCTTACTTGTCGTTGGCGTTCTGCGTCTTCTTCTTTGACCCGGAAACCATAAGAAGCCTATTTTTTAAATCCAAAAAACCCTTTCTCTCCGCAAAAATCGATGTGCCCCCCAATAGCAAATCCATCCTATGGGCACTCAGCCTTTATTTTATAGTTCAACTCGTATTGCCCTTACGGCACTATGCCTTTACCGATGATGTACTTTGGACGGAGGAAGGCCACCGCATGAGCTGGAGAATGATGTTGCGCAGCCGCACCGGAAAGGGGACTTTTAAAGTGATCGATAAAAAAACGGATCAGGCCTTTACCATTGACCCTAAAGACTACCTTACCAAAAGCCAAGAACGCAAAGTGTTCTCTTATCCCGATTTTGCCTGGCAGTTCGCGCAACACCTCAAAGAAGATTTTAGGGAGAAGGACATGGAGGTTGCGGTACACCTGATCAACTCTAAATTGAGTGTGAACGGTAAACCGTATCGCCCGTTCATAGACCCGAAGACCGATCTTGCGGCGACGCCTTGGTCTCGGTTACGGCATCACGATTGGATTTTACCCTCGAAATAAACCCCGGGCCTACCTAACCGTTTCTTGGAATTTCATTGCTCCCCTTATTCCGTACCGCCTAAAAAAGCAAGCCCTGACCGCTCTCAGGGAGAAATGGAACAGTAACCCTTCTTGGGTCAAGCCCGGAAGGAACGTCGTTCGGGAAGCATTGAACGGAGTTTAGAACTTTTCGGTGCGTTGGCAAAGCTGCAAGGGCATGCCCCAAGGGTCGCGCAACATCACCAAATGGCTGCCATCGGGTTTATGCACCTCTTCCACGAAACGCGCTCCCGCCTTCATCAAACGTTGCTTATCACGGGCCGCATCATCAGAAACGAACGCCACATGGAAGGTCAAGGGATGGCGTTGCGTGAAATCTTCCGCAAGCGCGTCTTCACGTGTATAGAATTCGATAATGACCCTGCCCGTGGCATCTGCCAAGAAGGTCATAAAGGGAGCTTTAGCCTGCCGACTGGCAATGGTAAGCCCCAAATGAGTGCAATACCAATCCACTACCCCATCAATGTCGGTAACGTTCAATGCAAAGTGTTCAAAAACCATGTGAATCCTATTTCAGGTCTTAAAAGTATCTAATTTAAAGCGAAGAATACTGTAAATTTGCCGACAAATAGAACTTAGCATGCTACAGA
>JBARCC010000217.1:0-3268 GCA_049793635.1 Maribacter sp.
ATATCGATGCCACTGGTGATTTGGTGGAGGATTTGGTGATCCAAGCGATTCCAAGAGATGGTAAAATGTACTTTTTTGGCCCGGTAGTACCTAGCCAAACAGGCCTGGAAGGCGCTATTATGGTCGACGCTCCGTTAGGTTCTGTGGATATTTCTGCCGAAACGGCCATTGTTACGACTACCGATACGGGCGTAAAGCTCTTCGCCGGTCCGCGACAAGATGCATTTTTCTTCGATTTTTTTCAATTTAATGCGGTCATCGGCGGTATGGCACCAGAAGGTTTTAAACCTGCAGGTGATCCGAGCACTACCGATGATGATGATACCACAGGGGTAGATACGTTCGATGGGGCGAACACCATGTCCATCGTTATTGAACTACCGAATAGTCTATTGGGAACCACTACGGCAACAAATGCCCTAGGTTTAGAAGTGTATAAAACATGGGTAACGACCAACGTAAAACAGTAATAACCTCATAAATAAAAATAAGATGAATATTAAAAATATAAAATATACGTTGATGTCACTTTGTGCAGTAGTTGCATTGGCTTCTTGTAATAATGATGACGATGCACCGGCAATGGTGTTAGAAACTTGCTCAGATGGTATTATGAATGGCACTGAAACAGGAGTCGATTGCGGTGGTACTTGCACACCTTGCGATGATGCGATGATGCCCATGGCACCAGATTTTAGCGGAATGTATACCCAAGTCGATTTTATGGGAAGACCGGGGATCAACACGGTATTGAGCGCAGATGGAACCATAAAGGATATGCATAATGCATCCATTCCTTCTGAAATGGAAGGTAAATTCCAAGCGGCTTTTGAAGCTAGGTTGGAAGCGTATCATGATGTATATGCTAACATCTTAGGAGCAGATCCGGCGGCAGTGAATTACGAGGCTAATATTCTAGGTTTGGATGCAATGACCTTGACTACCGTATTATCGAACGATGTTCTTGATGTTGCACCAAACTTACCGACCACTTATTTTAATCCGGGAACAGATTTAGACGGGGACGGACGAATATTGGTTCCGGATGGTGATGAAGTTGCGTTGACCGGAAGAACGCCACAAGATGATGTTATCGATGTTTCCTTGATTTTGCTGTTCGGTGGTATGGAAGGCGATCGTTTCAGCGGTCAAGACACCAATGGCGATGGGATGCAGGATTTACCAAGATTAACCTCTGATGGCGTTGGGCTAACCGCTACCATAGGAACTGAATTCCCGTACTTGGGAGCACCTGAATAAACTGAACCTTCTGCTCTGTATTTTTCAATAAAATGAAGAGCATGGTTTTACCCTCTCAGAATGCTATGAAGAAGGAAATAGTATGGGGAGTTGAAAGACTCCCCTTTTTAAACAATCCAAATAAAACAACAATGAAATTATCTATACTGGCAACGCTAATGATATTGGTATCTGCATGCAGTACCAACACCAAGGACGCAATTGCTAAACAAAAAGATTACAATAGGTATTTAGAGACTGCTCCACAGGAAACCAGTTCTAAATATTTTGAATTGTGGAATTCAAAAATAAGACCAGACAGTATGCAACTCACCAGTTTTGGTGTGGTAGGCGGGGAGTACAACCGGTATTTTCAACAAACCGGGGAAATTCAATTTTTGAAAAAAGCTGAGAAAAGTTTGGAAAAAGCCGTTGAAATAGCCGCTATCGGAAGACCGGGGTATTACAGGGCGCTTGCCAGAAATTATATTTCGCAGCATCGTTTCAAAGAGGCCTTGCAACTGGCCGATTCCGCCGCTGCAATCGGTGGGGGTGCTATCGAAAGGCAAAGCTTGTATTTCGATGTGCATATGGAACTTGGTAACTATACCGTGGCTGAAAGCTATTTGGATAGTTTAAAGAACATGACCGATTTTGGGTATATGATTCGCTTGGCCAAATGGAACGATTATAAAGGTAATTTAGAGGTAACCATTCGTTTGATGGAAAGTGCCAAGGCCAAGGCAGAGGCATTAAAGAACAAGGAGTTAATGCTATGGAGCTACACCAATTTAGGTGATTATTATGGCCATGCCGGTAGAATAGCGGACTCTTATCAAGAGTATTTAAAGGCCCTCGCCATCGATGGGGATAATGCCTATGCAAAAAAAGGAATTGCATGGATCGTATTTGCCCATGACAACGATCCTGAAGAAGCGATCCGCATTTTAGACTCCATCACTAAAAGCTACGATGCACCCGATTATTTTTTAATGAAGGCTGAAATTGCTGAATATATGGGGGATGATATCGTCCGCTCAAAAAATTTGGACCACTATTTCACCAAAGTAAAAAATGCGGCTTACGGGGATATGTATAATGGGTATAATCTAGGTCTCTACACCGGTGCTACAGGACAATATGATAAAGCCTTGGCCTTGGCCATGAAAGAGGTAGAGAACAGACCTACACCAGAATCTTACAGCTGGTTGGGATATAGTTATCTAAAAATCGGAGAGTCTAAAAAGGCATTGGAAATAATGAATACGTATGTGTACGGGAAGACGTTTGAGCCGGTATTGCTGTTTCAGGCAGCGGAGGTATTCAAGGCCAATGGGGAAATGACAAAAGTTAAAGAACTAAAAGAAGAGTTAATAGGTGCCCTGTATGAACTAGGGCCCAATATGGAAAAGCAAGTCCTTGATCTGTAATTGATTGCCCAATTAGTTGAATTTCAGGTTTGTTTTAGGTTGGATTGTTTTTTTAGCGCCATGGTGTAACGACCATGGCGTTTTTTTGTGTGCAGTTCGTCGAAAAATTAACATATTTTAAGAATATTATAGATGAAGTGTATGATTATTAGGATAAATTACCTATTATTGTTTGAATATTGTAAGGCGAATCCTATATAATAACCTTCTTAACCCTGACATCATCATGCATTATCTAATTTTTATCTTGTGGATTAGTTTTATGGTGGTATTAATCGGTAAAACTGTTATCGCCTACCGGTCACTCAAAAGGGTATTGAACCGTAACAAACCAACTTCCTAGATTAATTTTCGTAGCAATACAGGTAATAACAACACATCAAGAATAAGCGCTGTCACCAAGGTCACACTTATGATCAAGCCGATGGTAACGCTTGGTTGATGGATCGAAAAGAGCATCACCATAAAACCGAAAAATAAAATCAAGGTAGTGATGACCAATGCCCTTCCGGTTTGTGCAAAGGTTTTTTCTAAAGCCGCCTCCTTTGAGAGGCCTTGGCTGATCCCTAATTTATATTTCCCCAAAAAATGGATGGTAT
>JBARCC010000218.1:0-1796 GCA_049793635.1 Maribacter sp.
ACGCTATCAATTACAAGACCTTGGCGTATCAAGGACAGTTATCGGGCAGGCTTAAAATTTCTGTGGTGTCCACTGCGAAATATGTAATGCCTTATTTTTTATCTGATTTCATGAAAGAGCATACAGGGGTCGACCTTATTATGGATGTAACGAATAAGGCAAGGGTCATCGAAAATCTGGAATTGAACGAAGTCGATTTTGCATTGGTTTCGGTGTTGCCCTCTAAACTGAAGGTAAACCGGGTGGCATTGATGCCCAATAAACTATTCTATGTAGGCGGCACCCAGTTGTCACTAAGCGATAGGCCGAGCAAAAAAAAATTATTCGAGGACCTTCCCCTTATTTATAGGGAGCATGGTTCGGCAACCCGAAATGCAATGGAAACCTTCATCACCAAGAATCAGTTTTCCGTACGGAAAAAAATGGAGCTTACCTCAAACGAAGCGGTGAAACAAGCGGTCGTGGCGGGTCTGGGTTGCTCCATAATGCCGTTGATCGGTATCAAGAACGAGCTTAAAAATGGGGATTTACAGATTATTCCAGTAAAGGGACTTCCGATTACCACCACATGGAATTTGATTTGGCTCAAATCCAAAAAATTATCCCCAGCGGCCACGGCATTGCTCGAATTCCTAAAAACCAACAAAGAAGAGATCATCGAGGAAAAATTCGGATGGATAACCCAATTTTAAACTACTAAAAACGAATTTGGTTCAACTTAAAAAAGATAAGCTTTAATAGGGATTTTCTGAATAGGGAAAAAGTAGTATTCGAGCTAAACGTAATTAACGGTTAGATAGCAGTATTCAATAAAACGCTCGACTTTTTCGGGATGTATATATCCCTTATATGAACTACAAATGGTACATTTGAACAAGTACTACCTCTCCTACAATAAGGTAAACCAGAAGCTTGCTTAGTTAACGTCAAGGTGTATATGTGCATGAAATATTGATTTTCGCAGGAAATCGATCAAGAGTAAACGCGAAATCGAACATGATGGATTCATATAGTGAAAACGTGCGTAAAGATTGTAATCATCTTTTGTGTTCTATTTAAGGCAAACCATAGGTTAGAAACATAAAAACGTGAAAAATGGCTAAAATAGCATCCGTCAAACTATTGAAAATACCCAAATACATCAACGTTGGTGATGACCTCAACGATATAACGGTGGTAACCAAAATACAGTTTCATGAGTTTGATCTCAAGTTACAGATTCCCTATTGTCTTCATCTTTTCGTCTATGATATCCACGGCGACGTAGATGCCCCTTTAATGCTGCCCAATTGGGACGAAAGTATATTGATGCCGGTTTCAACGGATAGAAAGGACGATTTTTTAGGGAAGGAGATGGTCATGATGACAGCTATCGATAAAGAGACTACCATTGAGACCCCGATGGCCTTGAAGCTTGGGCAATTTAACCGTGAAATGTCGCGTACGTCAAGAAAGCTGGAGGTGTTCGCAACGATAGCACCCGTGATTTCGAGGGCGTCAAAATATTCCGAACCTTTTACCACTATGCTGAGCTACTAAATGAAACAGGTTGGAGTCATTAGTACAACTGTTCTGGAACACCTGTTCTCGGGTATTGCTGATGGCTTGTAAAGCCTTGGGAGAGAAAATGCAATTTTGTTGGATAATGATGATTTTATACCGCTATACCATTAAGAAAGCTGTGCTGTGTTCATTATTGCCGACCAATAGTGCCTTTCCATGCCATACCTATATGCTTGCGAAGGGATATTGACTAAAATGATAGCATTATTACCTCCTTTATCTTCGGACTAGGG
>JBARCC010000219.1:0-3603 GCA_049793635.1 Maribacter sp.
CTTAATTTCTTTAGTAAGCGAACACACCAGTTTATAACAGGTATTTTATCTAGTTTTTGCTCTACCTCTAAAGACATTTACACCGCTTTTAAGCTCAAATCCATATTGTATACAGAATGGGTCAACGCCCCTGAGGATATAAAGTCGACCCCACATTCGGCATACTCCCTTATGGACTTTTCATTAATTCCACCCGAAGATTCGGTCAAGCAAGTATTACCGATCATTTTTACGGCTGTGCGGGTATCGTCGTAATTAAAATTATCTATGAGGATGCGGTAAATGCCACCGGACTTCAATATTTCCTCTATTTCATCCAAATTCCTAGCTTCTACGATAATTTTCAAATCCCTGCCGGTTTCTACCAAATAGGTTTTGGTCTTAGCGATGGCCTTTGTAATGCCTCCCGCAAAATCGATATGATTATCTTTCAGCATAATCATATCGTATAACGCGAACCTATGATTTTCCCCACCCCCAAATTTTACGGCCCATTTTTCAAGTGCCCTCAAACCCGGGGTCGTTTTTCGCGTATCCAAAATTTTGGTTCCGGTACCTTTCAAAAGGTTCACGAACATGTGGGTCTTTGTGGCAATCGCACTCATACGTTGCATGGCGTTTAACACAATGCGCTCGGCCTTTAAAATACTTTGGGCGCTCCCTTCAATATAAAATACGATATCACCGTGATTTACCGGTGTGCCGTCTTTGATCAATACCTCAATCTTTAGATTTGGATCCACAAAATAAAATACGAGCTCGGCAAAATCGACTCCTGCGATAATCCCTTCATCCTTTACCAATAACTTGGCTTTACCGGTTGCCGTATCGGGTATGCATGCTAGCGAGCTATGATCCCCGTCGCCTACATCTTCACGAACGGCATTTGCGATAATCAAGGTAATTTCGTCTTTAAACTGTTCTTCTGATATCATAACGCGTTATTCTTATACAATGCT
The DNA here is from genome assembly GCA_049793635.1 of Maribacter sp. Lineage (GTDB taxonomy): Bacteria > Bacteroidota > Bacteroidia > Flavobacteriales > Flavobacteriaceae > Maribacter. The sequence goes on from JBARCC010000219.1 coordinate 960, forward strand.
AAATTACAAATCCATTTGCGAAATTGATTTACTTTTGGAAGATGACTATAAAACTTTTGGCCATAGGCAAGACCGATAGCATTTCACTGCAAGAGCTTATCGATGTATATCAAAAGCGATTAAGACATTATATCAACTTTGAAATGGAACTCATCCCCGACCTAAAAAACACAAAAAATCTGTCGGAGGAACAACAAAAACAAAAAGAAGGGGAACTCGTGCTAAAACGCCTTGCTCCCACCGATATGCTCGTGCTTTTTGATGAAAAGGGAAAACAATCGACCTCGGTTGAATTTTCGATTTATTTACAGAAAAAAATGAATGCCGGTATCAAGCAACTGGTGTTCGTAATTGGCGGCCCTTACGGGTTTAGTGATGAAGTCTACGCTAAAGCATCAGGTAAAATAAGCCTTTCAAAAATGACCTTCTCCCACCAAATGGTTCGGCTATTCATCACGGAACAAATCTACCGGGCATTTACGATTTTAAGGAATGAACCTTACCATCATGAGTGAAGCACTTGGATTGATGGTTGATGGTAAATGGTTAATGGTTAATGGTTAATGGTTAAAAAATACGAAAGTAAATACAAATAAAACATCGAAAATTAAGAGGGTCAATAGCACATTTGCATTTTAACAATGTCTATCGAACCTGATGAGGCTAGACGTAGTACCCTTCGCGGAATACTTAGTAGATGTTCCCTACAAACTGGAATCTCGTACATTTTACCTTGTACCTTAATAAAGCACCCTAAACTTAATCGTATTTTCTACCTTTTTCAGCGCTTTGATCACTTCTTTATTGTACTCCTTATCCAAATCGGTGATGACATACCCAACCTCGCTATCGGTGGAAAGGTACTGGCTTGAGATATTTAGGTCGTACTCTGCCAAAACCTTATTGATTTTGGCCATAATGCCCGGAACGTTTTTGTGGATGTGTAAAAAACGATGGGCCTTATTCTGTTTTGGCAACCTTACATTTGGGAAATTCACAGCATCTACCGTGTTTCCTGTATTGATGTAGTCCATTATTTTGTGAGGGACAAAATCTGCGATATCACGTTGAGCTTCCTCGGTACTACCACCAACGTGCGGGGTCAAGATCACGTTTGGAAAACCTTGTAATTTCGTTTGAAATTCTCCATTACTGGCGGGTTCATCTGGATACACGTCGATTGCGGCACCTGCAATATGTCCGCTTTTCAAGGCTTCGGACAACGCATCGATGTCCACTACAAAACCACGGGAGAGATTGATGAGCATGGCACCCTTTTTCATTTTTCTGAGCTCTTTCTCACCGATAAAATTCTTGTTCGCCTTATTATCGTCGATATGTAGGGTAACCACATCCGCTACGCTCAATAAGTCATCAAGTTTACTACATTTAACGGCATTCCCAAGCGCTAGCTTATCATCGATATCATAATAATAGACGCGCATGCCCATGGCTTCCGCCAATACTGACAATTGCTTACCAATATTGCCATACCCGATGATACCGAGATTCTTGTTCCGCACTTCCCTGGATCCTGCGGCAGTCTTTTGCCACTGCCCTTCATGAATTTCTCGGCTACGGTCAAAAACGCTGCGCATAAGCATTATGATTTCACCAATGGCCAACTCGACCACAGAGCGGGTATTACTGTAAGGGGCATTAAAAGCGACGATCCCCTTTTTCTTTGCACACTCAAGATCAATCTGTGTGGTACCGATGCAGAATGCGGCAACTACCAATAATTTATCGGCTGCATCCAAAACCGCCTTGGTGACCTGGGTTTTCGACCGAATGCCCAACACGTGAACACCCTTGATTTTTTCAATCAGCTCTTCTTCAGATAAACTGTGTTTGATGAGCTCTACCGAAAATCCATCTTCCGAAAGATTATCAAAGGCATCGGTATGCACATTTTCTAATAAAAGGACTTTAATCCTATTTTTTGGGTACGAGATATTTCTTGGCAACTTGTTCACAAATAAAAATTCATCTAAATTGGGTGTAACATAATCCGCATGGGTTGCGGCCTTCTCTCTATGTACGTTTTCTGTATACGCGAAAAACTTATCCGCTATACCCGCCTCACGCATGACGTAATCACTATAACCATCCCCGATAACTTGTACTTCCCCTTCTAAATTCATCTGCCTTAGGCAATCTATTTTGCCATTATGCTGGGACAGCACATTCTTTTCATCAAAGCCGATGATCGTACCCTCCTCATCAAATTTGAAGGTATTCGCATACACTCTGTCGGAAGGAATATTATATTCTTTGACTATGGGGTCGATAAACTCTTTAAAGCCACAGGATATCACATAAATATCGTCGGCGTACTTTTCAAAAAAATCCTTGTTGGAGGCTATAGATTTTGATATTTTACTACGAAGTTCTTGTACAAGCCCCTCTAAATCACTTTTATTGGCATGTAACAACTTTATACGCCGTTCCAAAGACTCCGTAAATGAAATATCACCATCTATTCCCAAATTGGTAATGTGCTGAATTTCTTTGATGATCTCGTCCTTGTTCGAATTTCCTTTAAGGGTCATTTCCGCAAGTACATCCAGTGCCTCGACGCGAGTTAATGTGCTATCAAAATCAAAAACAAATTTTCTACTTACTTCAGTGGTCATCGATTTAT
>JBARCC010000220.1:0-6313 GCA_049793635.1 Maribacter sp.
ATACCGAACAGTGCGATAAAACCCACCCCGGCGGAGATGCTGAACGGTAAACCTCTAATCCAAAGCAAGACAATACCGCCAACGGCTGCCAAAGGAATTGCCGAGTAAATGATCAAAGCCTCTTGAATGGATTTGAACGCAAAGTACAGGAGTACAAATATCAAAATCAGCGCAATAGGCACGGCCACCAGCAACCGGGACTTTGCACTTTGAAGGTTTTCGAACTGCCCGCCATAGCTTATGGTATAGCCTACGGGAAGTTGAACATTCCCGTTAACCAATCGTTGCACATCGTTCACTACCGATTGTAAATCCCTATCCCGTACATTTACCCCGACCACAATTCTTCTTTTGGTATCATCCCTAGAAATTTTTGCCGCTCCCTTTTGATAGGTAATCGCCGCCAATTCACTCAGTGGTATTTTGCCTCCATTAGGAATATCTACGTAAAGGTTTTTGAGGTTGTCGATATCGGTTCTCTGTTCTTCGTTCAATCGAACCACAAGGTCAAACCTTTTCTCGCCTTCGAAAATACTTCCTGCGGTTTTCCCTGAAAAACCCATGGAAATCAACTCGTTCAATTCTTGGATATTGAGACCGTACCGTGCTATTTTGGCCCGGTCGTACTTTACACTCATCTCCGGCAGACCTGCCACCTTTTCTACCGAAATATCCGCAGCACCCGGTATATCCTGGATCAGTTCTCCTATTTCATTCCCTTTTTTGGTCAGAATATCCAAATCCTCCCCAAAAATCTTGATGGCGATATCGGCACGTACGCCGGTAATCAATTCATTAAAACGCATTTCGATAGGTTGCGTAAATTCTACGTCCATTCCGGGAATGATGGATAGTGCCTCCTTAAATTTATTGGCCAGCTCGTCCTTCGTCGCCGCACTCGTCCATTCACCCTTTGGTGCCAAAACGATAATAACGTCGCTCTCTTCCATAGACATGGGGTCTGTAGGTACTTCCGCGGCTCCAATTCTGGTCACCACTTGTTTTACTTCCGGAAATTGCTCCAACAATATTTTTTCGATTTCGGTGGTAATTTCGACTGTTTTGCTCAATGAAGTCCCCGTTTTTAAAACCGGTTGTATTACAAAATCCCCTTCATCCAGGGTAGGTATGAATTCCCCACCCATGGTCGTAAACAACCCAATCGAACAGACCAGTATGACCGCGGCAATGCCCAACACTAGTTTTTTACTGTGTAAGGCCCAATCGATAATAGGTTCGTACCTTTTGTGTAACCATCGCATTAATCTCACGGAAATGTTCTTTTCAGAAGGCCTGTCAGGCTTTAAAAATAAGGATGCAACTACAGGTACGTAGGTAAAACAGAAGAGCATGGCCCCCAAAAGGGCGAAACTGAACACCAATGCCATGGGCTTGAACATCTTCCCTTCCACCCCGCTCAACGAAAGAATTGGAATGAACACAATAAATATGATCAATTGACCGAATATGGCGGAATTCATCATGGTAGAAGCACCGTCTATCGTGATTTTATCCTTTAGTGATTGCCTTTCAGAGTTTGTCAACGATTTCAGGGTATCCTCTTGAGCGATGATTTTGAAGGCAATAAATTCCACGATGATCACGGCACCATCGATGATGATCCCAAAATCGATTGCTCCTAAACTCATAAGGTTTGCATCTACCCCAAAAATGTACATCAATGATAATGCAAAAAGAAGGCATAAAGGGATGACCGAGGCGACCACCAATCCTGAGCGGAAATTTCCCAAAAGTAAAACTACAACGAAGACAACGATAAGGCAGCCCAAAATCAGGTTTTCCCAGACCGTGAACGTTGTTTTGGCGATGAGTTCACTTCGGTCTAAAAAAGCGTTGATATACACCCCTTCCGGAAGCGATGCCGAAATTTCTTCCACGCGTTGTTTCACGGCCTCGATCACTTTTTTAGAATTGGCGTCCTTAAGCATCATCACCTGCCCGAGCACTTTCTCACCTTCGCCGTTACCGGTGATTGCCCCAAATCGGGTCGCATTTCCAAAACCGACACGCGCTACGTCCTTGATCAGTACCGGAATACCGTCCCTAACCGTAACTACACTATTTTCGATATCGGCAAGGGTAGTAATCAAGCCCTCGCCGCGAATAAAATACGCTTGGTTCACCTTTTCGATATACCCGCCGCCAGATACACTATTGTTCATTTCCAACGCCGTAAAAACATCTTTTGCGGTAATGTTCATGGCATTCAATTTCTCCGTATTTATGGCCACTTCGTATTGTTTCAAAAATCCGCCCCACGTGTTTACTTCAATGACACCCGGTATACCAGAAAGTTGACGCCTAACGATCCAATCCTGTATCGTACGAAGTTCCGTTGCCGTGTACCTATCCTTAAAGGCTGGCTTTACGTCCAATATGTATTGATAGATTTCCCCAAGCCCCGTCGTAACCGGCCCCATTTGCGGAGTTCCGAAACCTTCCGGGATTTTTTCGGAGGCCGTTTTTATTTTTTCCGCGATTAACTGCCTGGGTAGATACGTACCCATATCATCCTCAAAAACAATCGTAACTACGGATAGTCCAAATTTTGACACGGACCGAATTTCCTTTACACCCGGTAAATTTGCCATTTCCAACTCTACAGGATAGGTAATGAACTGCTCCATATCCTGCGTTGAAAGATTGCGTGACGTGGTAATCACCTGTACCTGATTGTTGGTCACGTCGGGGACCGCACCTATAGGAATTTGGGTCAACGAATATATTCCAAAACCGATAATGCACGCGGTAAAAAGGAGTACAAGAAGCTTGTTCCTTATGCTGAATTTAATGATATATGATAACATCCTTTCATAAAATAATCAATGTGAATAGTCCTAAAACAAGAATTATTTTTGGACAGTGAAATGTATCGATGTACTTTATGATTGCCGAGGGGGCTGCAATATACCTTCGGTATGCAGTGATGATGAAGGGGCTTGATAATAAAAATCTTGAGCTTTATACTCCGAAAACTCGGGTAGGTTGAAATCGGCCTTAAAGGCATTGTTCACCAATGCGGTTACCGACGAAATGGAGCTGTGGTGATTGAACGGTAATTTTTCATGGTCTTTCTTTTCCTCTTGATGCTCCCGTTGATGGTCAGCCTTTAGTTCCCCGTAATGCTTAGAAAGAAAAACGATGATATTATCGCCGTATTGTTCACTATGGAATTGTGCGTGCTCCATAAATTCATCTAACTGAACGATATCGGCATAGTGAATCCCAAAGCTTTGCAAGAGGATCAGACCCGAAATACATATGGAGAGTACTTTGTTCACTATCTCAAAGTTAAGGAATTAAATGATTCGGCAACCACGGCCATTTGAGTATTTAAGCTATGTACCCTGTAAGACAAATTCTCAGCCATCTGGCATTCCTATTAGCTATCGTAAGCCTAGTTATTTTATAAAGCCACTTTAACGCATTTCGCTTTTCAACCTTAGCCCCTTCAAAAGCCAAGCTCATTGAGGTAAGCACGCAGGATTTAGGAAAAATCCGAGAACCCGCATGTTGGATTACCGGTGCATTGTATCCAACATATCGATAATCTCAGATTTTTTACGCACGGATACCGGTACATTCTCCCCGTTTTTCAACATTAAATAGCCGCCATCGGTCTTCATGTAAGCACTGATGCATTGCAAATTGACCAGGTGACTCTGGTGAACACGAATAAACTCATGAGGACCCAAAAGATCTGCGAAATACTTTAAGGTCTTGGTCACGAATATTTTGCGTTTATCGCGCAGATGAAATACCGTATTGTTACTATCCGAAGCACACCTAACGATATCTTCCAGCCTAACGATGATGATCTGGTCGAGCGTATGTAAGGATATTTTATTGGGCTTCTGCTCAGGTGCAGCAATAGTCTCCTTTAAAATCTGCAAACGTTCATTATTCGGTCGTAATTGCGCTTTTGCTCTTTGGATCGCCAAATTCAGGTCCTCATGGGAATACGGTTTCAACACATAATCAATGGCCGCAAATTTGAACGCACGTATGGCAAATTCGTCACTGGCGGTCACAAAAATGATTTTTGATTTCAAATCAGGAAATATCTCCAAAATATCGAAGCCGGTTCCATCACCCAGCATAATATCCAAAAACAAGATATCCGGCTCATTTTTTCGCAATATTTTTGCTGCCTCCACTACACTTTGTGCGATGGCTATAATTTCAATATCCGGATGCTGCGACGCTATATCCTTCTTTAAAAGGGTTAGGGCATCGGTCATGTCTTCTACGATAATTGCGGTATGCATAGGTATTCAATAGTCGGTTAATAATGGAATCTGAAAGGTGATTTTAGTGCCTTCAACAGCACCCTTATTATTTTTAATTTCAACGATGTGCACCGTATTTTTACCAGAAATGGACTCCAACCGTTCTTTCGTAACCTGCAATGCCATGGATTGATGGTCGGTCTTCGGTTTTTCGTTTTGGGACTTAAAAATACCTATTCCATTATCTAAAATGCTGCATTCTAGATACTCTTTGTTTGTGTTGAACGTAATATGCAATGCTCCGGGTCTATCCCCTTTCAAGATGCCGTGCCGTATTGCGTTTTCTACAAAGGGTTGAATCAACATTGGGGGCATCAATATCTCTTCGGTGCAAGGTTCGGTCTTCGCATCAATAGTATAGATAAATGGTTTTGGAGCCATCAATTGCTCTACTTCTATATAATGTTGCAGGGCCTTGACCTCCTGTTCTAAGCTGATATATTCCTTTCTGGAATTTTGAAGCGTTTCCCTTAACAAAACGGCAAAACTATTTATGGTCGCGTTCATTTTATCGGGTTTGTCGTTGGCCATGGCCTTGATTCCGTTCAACACATTAAATATAAAGTGCGGATTCATTTGTAATTGCAAGGCTTTCTGCTCTAAGGTGAGGAGGTAATTCTGTGTACGTAACCGATTTTGTTCCGCTCTATTTTTGGCTTTTATCCTTCTAAGATAAAACCAACTTGCTCCAATGACGCCTAAAATTACCAAGCCTACAATGAACCATTGAAACCAATCCTTTTTGTACAACGGACTATCGATGAAAAATTTAAACTGAATAGGTTCACTTTCCTGCCACCGGTAGTTTCTGGACTGTGCCGAAAAAATATGTGTCCCATACGTGAGACTAGCAAAATTCTGTTTATTATCCTTTACCCATGGGCTCCAATCCGTATCATCCAACTTGGTGCGGTATTCTATTTCGTTAGGATGGTCCAAATCTACCGTTCTAAAGGAAAAGCCCAATCGTGTTTGTTCGGGAGTTAATTGAAGTACTTTTTCACTATTCGTCCACGCCCTTAGATCAAGAGAATCGATTGTTTGATATCCTTCTTCCACCCTGGTTAAATAAAGGGTGGGCGGCGAGGCTGTGGTGCTGTTTTCGTTGGGAATATACTTGGTCAACCCATACATGGCCCCAAACCAAAGGTTGCCCGAATCATCCTTATCCACGGCATTCAAACAGGTCTCGATGCCTAAAAAACCATCGTTCTTACCAAAATGATGTACATCGATAATTTCGTTGGTAGCGTTCAATTTTATTTTATCGACACCACGCTCAGAACCTGCCCATAGATAGCCTTGGTCGTCAAAAATAAGTTGATAGATATTGGAGGATGTCGGTTGTTTGGCTCCGTCAAGCTGTTGGAAATTTGTTGGTGCATTACTATCCGCATACCAGATTCCTTTTCCCAAAGTTCCCAAGAACAAATAATTTTCATAAAACAGCATCGTACCAATCGCAATGTGCTGCTCAAGGCCAGTCTCTACTTCTATGATGAGATCCTCAAGAATATATCCTAGATAACCGTTTTCGGTTGCATACCACATTCTCCCTATGGTATCTTTTTCAAAGTCCTTTATCAACAAATCTGTCATACCCTCTTGCTTCCCGAAGATTTTTCGAATCACCAGGCTGTCGTTCGCGGTGTCATACTTGAACTTAACAATACCATTTGCATATGTTGCCGCCCAGGTATACTCCCCATCCACAATCAGGGTACGGATCCAATCGGACGGGAAGCCATTGCGTTCATCCAGCACATGGTTCGTCGTTCGTTTTACCGAAATCGTATCAATGTCTATGAGTAAAGAACTGCTTGACGTAACGATTAAACTGTCTACCATTTTGGTTTCCCTAAACAAAACGCCCCGATCATCAGATCCAGCCCAGATATTACCTTTTACATCACTAGTAATCGTTTTGATTTTAACATCAAAAAAAGAATCTTCATTGGACATCGGATGAATTCCCAAAGAATCGATCTTGGTTAGCCCGGACT
>JBARCC010000221.1:0-3583 GCA_049793635.1 Maribacter sp.
AGAAAACAATTTCCTGACCCATTATTACATCTCTCCCCAAATTTGGGCCTCTCGGGAAGGTAGGATAGCAACGATCAAAGCCACGATAGACCATATGTACGTCATACTTCCCTTTGAAAAGGAATTCTATGAAAAGAAACATGGTTTTCCAGTATTTTTTGTTGGACATCCGTTACTTGACGCTATCTCTAATAGAAAGGAAGTAGATGAGGCCGCTTTCAGGAAAATGCATCAATTACATCCTGATAAAAAAATCATAGCATTATTACCGGGTAGTCGTACCCAAGAAGTACAAAAAATGCTCTCACTTATGCTCTCTGTTTCAACGGATTTTGAGGAATATGAATTCGTCATCGCCGGGGCACCCAGTCTCGAAAAAGAGTTTTATACCCCTTTTTTAAAGGAAGGGAATGTCAAATTTATACAGAACAAAACCTACGATTTGCTTTCCATTGCATCGGCCGCTCTGGTCACCAGTGGTACGGCAACCTTGGAAACCGCCTTGTTCAAAGTACCACAGGTCGTCTGCTACAGAGCCAATTGGGTTTCTTACCAAATCGCGAAACGCATCATTACCCTAGAGTACATTTCCTTGGTGAACTTGATCATGCAAAAAGAAGTGGTACCAGAATTGATACAGAACGACCTCACCCCTAACCATCTCAAAAAAGAACTTCAATTGATTTTAGAAGGCCCTTCACGCACAAACCAAATGGATGCTTACGAACTGCTTATTCAAAAATTAGGGGGGCCAGGGGCCAGTGACACTGCGGCATCTCTACTTATAAAAAATACCAAAGCACATTTGGATTCCTGATTTATATAAAATAATTAGCTAATTTTAAAGTTCCCCTTGTAAAGGAAATATGTTGTCATCTATGCGTTTACTGCCTTACCTTTTACTTCTAGTGTTCTTTACGAGCTGTGGCTCTGGTAAAATGTCGAGTAGTTCTGACAAAGAACGAAAGATATCGGTCGCTGCGGCCGACAATGTTCGAAAAGGGAATGCTCCCGATACCGAAAAAACAGTCTCTCCAAAGAGAGAGACCGTCAAGAATGTGACCAAGGCCGATGAAGTCATCAATACCGCGCTCACCTACTCTGGGGTACGTTATAAATTTGGAGGTACCACCAGCCAAGGTATGGATTGTTCGGGCCTTCTTTATGTTTCGTTCGGTGAGCATGATATAAAGCTGCCTAGGACCTCTATTCACATGGCAGAGGAAGGTAAAAATATAAAGGTAAGGGACCTTGAAAAGGGTGACCTTCTATTTTTCAAAACCAATAGGCGATCCAAACGGATCAACCATGTGGGCATGGTGGTCGCGATTACCGATGATGAAATCACCTTTATACACTCATCAACTTCTCGCGGGGTCACGGTATCCTCACTTCGAGATGGCTTTTGGAACCAAGCCTTCGTAAAGGCGACAAGAATACTTTAACATGAAGCTATTAGCGTTCATTTCCATCAAATTAACGCTACTACTTATCCTCGGAATCCTTATCGGTCGCTTTTTTCCTATTGATAAAGGGTACCTTCTGCTTTCCACAGTGCTTTTGTTCTTCGTATTGGCCCTGCTGTTCTTGACCAAGAGGAAACCAAAATGGATGCTTTTTGAATGTACCGCGGCACTCATTGTGATCTCATTGGGTATTTTTGTGTATACCGATGCCCAGCCCATACACGATGTTAACCATTACAGCAAGATCAATAGCAAACAACCCGCTTTGCTTAACTTGAAGATCAAGGAGGTACTAAAACCCAACCCGTTCTCACAACGTTTCCTTGCAAAAATCCTACACGTTGATGGACACCAAACGAGCGGAACCGTGTTGATCAGTGTACCTACAGATTCTATATCCCATTTTTTAGAAATCGATGATGAACTTTGGTCATATGCCCAGCTTCAACCCCTGAGACCACCTTCGAACCCACACCAATTTGATTATAGGAAGTATCTCGCAGATTTGGGGGTCTATGATCAAATAAGGATCGAAAAGGCAGATTTCGTGAAAACCAAAAACTCCTCGAAAACACTATTCGGCATTGCGGCCGGTGCAAGAAACCATATCATATCAAAATTAAGGTCTGCAGACTTTGGGGACGACGAGCTCGGGGTAATCCAAGCATTGCTCTTAGGACAACGCGCCGATATTTCGGAAGAAACCTACACGAATTATCAAAAAGCAGGTGCCGTGCATATTCTCGCCCTATCGGGCCTTCATATCGGTATTTTATTAATCATGATCCAGTTTTTATTGAGTCCCTTAAAACAGATGGTTTATGGCAAGACGCTCATTTTGGTACTCTCTGTAGTATTGATTTGGGGGTTTGCCTTTCTAGCCGGATTATCAGCGAGCATTATTCGGGCCACGACCATGTTCACCTTCGTAGCGTATGCCCTGTATCTAAATCGCCCGAGCAATTCCTTTAATATTCTGGCACTCTCGGTGGTATTCATTCTCCTGTTCATAAACCCAAATCTTCTGTTTCAAGTAGGATTTCAGATGAGCTATGCCGCCGTATTCGCTATTTTAGGAATCTACCCTTTGCTGCAAAAGCTATGGTTCCCAAAAAATAGGGTTGTACGCTATTTTTGGCAACTCTTAGCTGTAAGTATTGCCGCCCAACTAGGGGTATTACCCATTAGCCTGTATTATTTTCATCAGTTTCCAGGGCTGTTCTTTATTTCTAATCTGATCATCATCCCTGCGCTAGGAATCATTTTAGGAATGGGCGTTATAGTCATCGCCTTAGCAGTCACCAATTGGCTCCCCCCACAGTTGGTTTGGTTGTATAATGGTATCATCCACAAGATGAACCTTGTCATTCAATGGGTTGCCCAACAAGAACATTTTATTTTGAAAAATGTTTCCTTTGATTTTGTACAATTGATACTTTGCTTTTTGGTGATTTTGCTCTTCATCAATCTAAGCACCAGATTCACGTATCGAAGAATACTGTTCTTATTCGTAGGTCTCTTTTGTTTTCAAGGATGGACCATTTATCAGACCATCAATGCCAAAATGAAGAAGGAAGTCGTAGTACTCCATCAAACCAAAAATAACATCATTTTAAATAGAAGCGGTACAGCCCTGTCCGTTTTCAGCCATAACCAAAGCAATGCCGAACGTGTGGTCAATGACTATCAGGTCGGGGAACGCATTGAAACGGTCAGTTGTACGGCTTTGGCCAACAGCTATACGTTAGAAAATACCTCGCTACTCGTTTTGGATAGTACAGGCATCTATTCCTCCAACACCCAAAGAAACCGCCTCCTTTTGACCCATTCGCCAAAAATAAACCTGGAAAGACTCTTTGAACATACCGATCCCATAGAAGTGATTGCAGATGGTAGTAATTACACAAGCTATATCAACTATTGGCGTCAGACCTGTCTTAAATACAACATCCCTTTTCACTATACCGGGGAAAAGGGAGCTTATACTTTCCCATTAAAAAATTAGTGGACATTGCCCATCAATTTTTTTATCAATGGAGACGCTATCAATACTAAAATACCAGCGGCAATAGAATATTTTGCAATAAGGTCAAAACCTTCGGTGTAGACCGTTAACG
>JBARCC010000222.1:0-10761 GCA_049793635.1 Maribacter sp.
AGCTAAACTTAACAGTAATTCACACTTCTATCCATTATTTGGGAAATCGTTAAGAATAGCACTTTAATTTCAAAATGTATCGGGTCAATTTATAGAGGTTTTGAGTCCTAAAACCAGTACCCGACACTTACGAAAAATTGCGCCCTGGATCGTTCTGGAGCCCAAGAATACAAAAGATTAACGGGCCCTAAAAAAGATTCCCATCCATACCCGATTCCATATCCGGAAAAACTTGGTGTTTTGAACCAATCTCCCGTTCTAAAAATATCATCATCCACATTTGCGAAGTTGGCGGTAAAAAGCGCATGGTGTTTTTGCGCAAACTGATAATCTAGCCTTCCATAGGCTTTCACAAAGCTGTTGCCGGGTAAGCTCAAGAAATCGTATCCCACGAAAGGCGTAAAGTTATTGATCAAATCGGTGCCGAACCCCCCAAGAACGAAATCAAAGGAGGTCACGTTCGACGTTCCCAACTTAAAGCCCCCTTCGGTTTCCAAGTTCAACGAAAGATTCTTGAACAAGGGAAAAGCCGTTCCTATTCTGGCCTTGGAGACGGAAAAGTCTTTAAAATTATTATTGAAATCAGAGGATACCACGTAATAGTGCATATCGCCGTTAAAAAACAATCCCCTTGTGGGAAAATATTTATCATCGTACGTATCTAGCTTTAGGGCCGAATAAACACTTAAGTAGTCGCTTCTATCAAAATAGGTTCTTCTGTTTCTATTGGCTGCCGTATTCGGTGTCGTTGGATCTACGATATCCCCAAATGTATTGGTGCTATACCTCAAATGCTTGAACTCTGCCCCTATCGTAAATGAAAATTCCTCCTTTACTACGGTTTGAATATACAGCTGGTTCGTAAAATCGGAAACCGATAAATTGATACTATTAATGCCCGTGAACTGCGCGACATCAAAATTATCACGTATCTGGTCAAAATTTACATTTTGTTCAAAATCATTGAACCTCGAATTGATGCCATAGCTCCAATACGTGCCCTTATCTATGTAATACTCGAAATTATACCTGATATTATCCCCAAGGATAAAATCGAACGAGGCCACATCGTCACGGGACAAGATACGTTTCTTGGTCAGGTTGATCAGAGCCCCGCTTTTGTACAGATCATCGTAATGTGCCCCTAATCTTAGGAACGAGGCGTTCGGGGTTTCGTCGAGTGGTAGAATCAAGTCTTCCCCATCTTCTGTGTTGTTCAACAACTTGTACCGTATGGTTTTAAAATTACCCGTTGCGGAGAGGTTGCCGATCCCCTGTTGCAATTTTTTAAAGGTAATAGGCTCATCAAGGTCGAACCGTAGCTTCCCTTTTACATAGCCTCTGGTGTATGGGGTGTTGCCATCGAACAATAATCGGTTGATCAATATTTTATCTATCGGCTGAATGGGTACGATTTCCTTTTTGAGTTTTAGATTACCCGTAGCTATTTTCTGTAGGTCCCCAAATTTTAATCTTGCCGCATCAACGCCACTTTGTACGATTTCCTTGAACTTATTGAATTCGATTACCGAATATTGCTCCACTTCGGGCTTTATGTAAATATCCGTTTTCTCCGATTTTTGCTTCATATCGGCTACGGTCCTATAGTTGTTGATCTGCAATAGGATTTCTGTTGCCGACAGCAATCCTTTTCGATCCGATAGTCCATGTTGCACATCTACGCCAATTATGATATCGGCCCCCATGGCCACCACCTCATCTATGGGATAATTATTCACGACACCGCCATCGATCAATACTTTACCCTTTATGATGGCGGGTTCAAAAAGGGAAGGCAACGTTCCACTTGCTAAAATGGCCTCTGGCAGATACCCAGAATTCAAAACCACCTGCTTTCCCGTTTCTATATCGGTCGCTATACAAACGAAGGGGATGGGCAGCTTTTTAAAATCATCAATGTCCTTCACATGGTATAAAAGCCTGACCAGCTCGTTATAAATATTTTGACCTCCGGAATATGCCGGTGGAACGGACACCTTAAAATTATCGAACGGTAAGGTTAGGGCATACCGTTCCGAATCTTCCTTCTCGTAAAAGGTTTTCGCGCTTCTCGGCAGGTTGTCTTGGATGAGGGACCCGAAATTTGTAGCCTTGAACATAGAGTCCAACTCGGCGGCATTGTATCCAGAGGCATATAAGGCCCCTATAATGGCACCCATACTTGTACCACCGATATAATCTAATTTGATGCCCGCCTCCTCAATGACCTTTAAAGCCCCAATATGTGCCATTCCTTTGGCCCCACCGCCACTTAAGACCAAGCCGATTTTCGGGCGCTCGGTCTCTCCACTTACCTGTGCCCTGACCGCGACTATGTTCAGCATGCAAATTACCGCCAATAGTACCGAAGGGATGTACCCAAATTTATACTTTACGAAAAGATCCATATATTTTCTTTGCTTTTGCACTGCCTACTACTTCCGTAAGGCTTTCCATCGACGCCTCTTTGATTCTCTTAACAGATTTAAAACTTTTCAATAGCTGCTGGGCCGTCTTTTCCCCTACGCCCTCTATTCCTTCCAATTCAGAATTGATGGCCCCCTTACTCCTTTTGTTTCTATGAAAGGTGATTCCAAATCTGTGTGCTTCATTTCTCAAAAATTGGATGATCTTCAAGCTTTCCGATTTTTTATCCAAATAAAGCGGTATCGGATCCTCTGGAAAGTAAATCTCCTCTAGCCGCTTTGCAATCCCGATGATGGCAATCTTACCTCGTAATCCCAATAGATCTAAACTTTTTAGTGCGGAAGACAACTGTCCCTTTCCACCGTCGATGACGATCAGTTGTGGAAGCGATTGCATTTCCTCCAACAAACGCTTGTACCGTCTATACACCACCTCTTCCATTGAGGCAAAATCATCTGGCCCGGTGACGGTTTTTATATTGTAGTGCCTGTATTCCTTTTTTGAAGGTTTCCCGTCCCTGAACACCACACAGGCCGCTACCGGATTGCTTCCCTGTATATTACTGTTATCGAAACATTCGATATGTCGGGGTTCTGCCGATAACCGTAAATCTTTTTTCATTTGCGCCATGATACGGTTCGTATGGCGGTCTGGGTCAATGATTTTAATTTGGTTAAAACGTTCCTGCCTAAAAAATTTAGCATTCCGCTCAGAAAACTCAAGAATTCGTTTTTTATCGCCTAGCATGGGAACGGTTACCTTTAACTTTGAATCTACGGAAACCTTGAACGGGACATACAGTTCGTTTGAATCTGAATTAAAACGGGTACGTATTTCCACTATGGCAAGTTCCAAAAGATCTTGGTCTTCTTCCTCCAATTTCTTCTTAATCTCCATGGTGTGGGAACGGATGATCGATCCGTGCGCCAATTGCAGGAAATTTACATAGGCAAAGGCATTGTCCGATATGATGCTGAACACATCGACGTTGCTGATCTTTGGGTTCACGATAGTCGACTTCACCTGGTAATTCTCCAAAACGTTCAGCTTCTCCTTTATCTTTTGGGCCTCTTCAAATTTCATTTCATCAGCGAGGGATTTCATCTGACCTTTCAAATACGTTATCGAGGATTTAAAATTACCTTTTACGATTTCGCGTATATCCGCAATTTGGCGGTCATAGTCCTCCAAAGACTGATGCCCTTCACACGGGCCTTTACAATTGCCCAAATGGTACTCTAGACACACCTTATATTTACCGGCATCAATTTTCTCCGCAGCCAGATCGTACTTGCAGGTCCTCAAAGGGTAGACACTCTTAATGAGGTCTAACAGCGTTCTTACCGTTTTCATGCTCGTGTAAGGACCAAAATATTCAGACCCATCTTTAATGACCCTTCGCGTTGGGAACAGTCTTGGGAAACGCTCATTTTTTAAACAAAGCCAAGGATACGATTTATCGTCCTTCAGCAACACATTATATCGAGGCCTTAATTCCTTTATTAAATTATTTTCAAGTAACAGCGCATCAGATTCGGTGGGCACGACGATATGCTTAATGGCCCTAATCTTTTTGACCATGACCCTCGTTTTACCATACTCATGGTTTTTAGAAAAATAGGAAGACACCCTTTTCTTAAGGTTCTTTGCCTTACCGACGTACAGTATCTTTTGGGCATCGTCGTAAAATTGATATACCCCCGGCCCGGTGGGCAATGCACTTAATTGTATTTGAATCGGTATTTCTGACATAGTTGAGGACTCGAAATTTAGTCTATAATTCCCGTTTTAAATTACAAGGTTTTCCCAAAATGAGTTGGCAAAATCTGCCTTTTAACAATCTTTTTCTGAGATTACGGATTTATAAATATATCGTTGATCCATTATCAAGTTCTTAAAATTGAATATTTAAAATTATTACATCCATAATCGCTTATATTTACAATTTTTATATTTATTTGAAAATCAGTTAGTTATTACATTTTAATGCGTTTTTATTTATCATAATGTTAATTATTTCTAAAAAAAGTGCCGTTAAACGATAAAAAAGTGCCGTTCATGGATTTGCTAACCATTTTTTTTACTTAACTTTAAAAAGATTTAATATGCAAACCATGGAAAGTTATATCATCACTTTAGGAACATACCTCATCTTAATGTTATTCTTTAAAGTATTTTTTGCCGTTGCGGGTAAGGAATAGTTTAAAAGAAAATGAGGTAAAAGCTTTTTCGCCATGGTGAAAAAGCTTTTGCGTTTAAAATATCTGACCCTTCGCGACGGACTCTCCGCCTCCTACATTAGCGATCATAGCCTTATGATTGCGAATGCGCTCTTAAAATTACCCATTTGGGACTTTCAAAATTACCATGTTTTTTTACCTATCGAGAAAAGATCTGAAATAGATACCGAAGGTATTATTGCTACTCTCTTGGGAATGGATAAAAATGTAATCGTTCCTAAAACCATTTCCTCAACAGTGTTGGCCCACTACCTTCTAACCGATAACACTCGATTCACACTTAATAAATGGGGAATACCTGAACCCGTGGAGGGCATTACCGTGGAACCTGAAAAAATCGATGTCGTATTTATACCCCTATTGGCTTACGACCTCAAAGGAAATAGAATCGGATATGGCAAAGGGTTCTATGATCGCTTTTTGGCCCAATGCCGCCCAGAAGTAGTCAAAATCGGGCTGTCATTCTTTGATCCAGAGCAGCAGATAGAAGGTGTCGAACCTACCGACGTTTCATTGGATTATTGCGTCACCCCACACAGAACCTACTCGTTTAAGCCTTCTTGATGTTGGTCTATGGTGAGGTCATCGGCTTTTTGCTCTTCATCTTCTTTTTTGAACGCCTTCTTATTAAAGACCAACAAAATCCCTACACCTGTACTGATCGCTGTATCGGCAATGTTGAACACGGGTTCGAAAAACCTGAAGTTTTGACCTCCTACCCCTGGTAACCAACTTGGCCACGTGGCATCGATCATAGGGAAATACAACATATCCACCACCTTGCCATAGAAAAGCTTTCCGTACGGCTGATCTGAGAACAGAGTGGCCACTTCATTATAGCTGTCATTGAATATCATTCCATAGAAAACGGAATCCAAAATATTACCTAGCGCTCCCGCAAAAATTAAGGAGACTGCCCAGATCAAGGTTGGTGATGCCTTCTTCTTAATCACATCAAAAAGCCAATAGCCAATTCCAAAAATGGCAAAGAGCCTGAAAATGGTCAAAATCAATTTCCCAACCGCATCGGTAATAGGTAGTATGTCACTCAGTTTCGCACCCCAGGCCGCTCCCTCGTTTTCAATAAAAAGAATCTTGAACCAACTTAAAACTTCCACAGATTCTCCCAATACGAAATGGGTCTTGATGTAAATTTTACTCCACTGGTCAACGACCAGAATCAATACTATAAATAAAATGGATTTTTTAATGTTCATGGCATTCGTTCGACGTGTGCAAAAATAGAATTATTATTCGGTTTTACTAAGTAGAATATTGCCGGTCACCGTTTGCAGTTGATACGTGCTCGTCCCCTTCGGAATTGGATTAGGGTCTACCCTACCATATTTACTGGATGCCTCTATATTCGCCTTAGTTGCCGAAACGTTAATGGCCCCACTCTGGGTTTTTACTTCTACCTCACCAAAGACATGCTTCAAGGTACAAGAACCGTCTGATAATAAAATCCGTAATTCCTGATATTCCCCCTGTGCGAATACCCTAACGCTAGAACCAAAAACGGCAACATCCTTGCCGGTGGGCACCGAAATGTCCAATAAAATAGAAACTACTTTATGCGCACTTAGTTTATCGTTAGGATTTTCAAAACTTGGGTTGAATTTTGGTTCGACAAATAAGGTCGAACCATCCGTTTTTATCTCTAGCTCCAAATCTTTGGTATATTCCCCTTCGATTTCAACATCGACTAGAACATCATCTCCGGCATGGGTAGCTAGGTTGACCTCAAAACAATATGCTGCACTTACCTGTACTACATCAATATGTTGGGCGGATATCGTTTTACTCAATTTTTTTTGCGCAGCTAAGGATACGGAAAAAAATAGGAGCGGCAGCACTGAAATCAACTTTACGTTCCTGGCATTGAAAAACGCCCCGTAGGGCGTCTTGACTCCTTCTTGAAGCGAGGTTTTGTAACTCCGAAAACGGTTTGCGAAACCAAAAGCTCTTTTTAAAAGCACGCTTGGTATTTTAGTTTTAAGGGTGTCGATTTATGACTGCATATTTTTAGCTTCTATACTAAGGGTAGCATGTGGCACCAATTTTAGACGCTCTTTGTTAATAAGCTTTCCCGTTACCCGGCAAATACCATAAGTCTTATTTTCGATACGCAATAACGCATTTTTCAGGTCGCGTATAAACTTTTCCTGCCGAATGGCCAACTGCGTATTGGCTTCTTTGCTCATGGTTTCCGAGCCCTCTTCAAAAGCCTTAAAGGTCGGCGAGGTATCGTCCGTACCGTTATTACCATCGTTCATATATGAACTTTTCAAAAGTTCTAAATGACTTTTTGCCTTCACTATCTTCTCCTCGATCAGTACTTTGAATTCTGCCAAATCCTTATCGGCATATCTTACTTTTAAATCTTCTGCCATCTTTTAATGTTTTTCTATAAACAATTTAGTGTTCACCTCATCAAAGGAAATTTCCATTCCCTCGTCCAGTTTCTCCTCGAAACTTAAGTCCGCCGTTAAGGTTTCTGCCTTAATGTACGCTATATTATTCGCAACGGCCCCTTCTACGAAACCATCCTTTAATATTTTAATATCTATTCTATCGGTCACCTCGAACCCTGAATCCTTTCTAAAATTCTGAATTCTGTTCACCAGTTCCCTGGCGATTCCCTCTTGGCGCAAATGGTCATCTATGGTAATGTCCAACGCTACCGTAATTTTACCGGAAGTCGCTACCAACCATCCTTCGATGTCCTGGGAACTTATTTCTACATCCTGTAACTGTAAATTAATACTTTTATTTCCTATTTCGATGGATATTTCGCCCTCTTGTTCAATTTTTTGGATATCATCCTGCGAAAACCCGTTCACCAATTGAGCAATCTGTTTCATATCTTTACCAAATTTCGGCCCCAAGGTCTTAAAATTCGGTTTAATGCTCTTTACCAAAATACCGGATGCATCGTCCAACAATTGTATCTCCTTTACATTGACCTCTGATTTTATCAAATCCGAAACCGCAATGATATCGGCCCTATCTTTTTCATCCAATACAGGAATCATGATTTTCTGCAAAGGCTGACGCACCTTTATCTTTTCTTTTTGACGGATGGAGAGTACTAACGAAGATATCGTCTGCGCTTTTTGCATTTTTATCTCCAAACCGCTATCGATCAGCGATTCGTCGGCTACGGGAAAATCTGCCAAGTGTACACTTTCAAACCGCTCCCTCGCGGTCGTCCTGTTCAAATCGAGATACAAACGGTCCATAAAAAAAGGTGCCACCGGTGCGGATAGTTTTGCAACGGTTTCCAAGCAGGTGTACAAGGTTTGGTACGCAGCGATCTTATCTTGCCCATAATCCCCTTTCCAGAAACGTCTTCGGCATAAACGCACATACCAGTTGCTCAGGTTTTCCTGAACGAATTCTGAAATGGCCCGCGTGGCCCGCGTAGGTTCATACTCCGCGTACGAGGTATCGACCACTTTTATAAGGGAATTTAATTCCGATAAGACCCAGCGGTCTATTTCAGGTCTTTCGGTAATGGGTATATTTTTTTCGGCATAGGAGAATGCGTCGATGTTCGCATAGAGCCCAAAAAAAGAATAGGTGTTATAAAGGGTTCCGAAGAACTTGCGTTTTACCTCAACGATGCCCTCGGTATCAAATTTCAAATTGTCCCAAGGGTTGGCATTGCTGATCATATACCAACGGGTGGCATCTGCACCGTGTTCGTTCATGGTCTCGAAGGGGTCGGCCGCATTGCCCAATCGCTTGGACATTTTCTTGCCCTCCTTATCCAGCACCAATCCGTTGGAAACTACATTTTTATAGGCAACCGAATCAAAGACCATCGTCGCGATGGCATGTAGGGTATAAAACCACCCACGGGTCTGATCGACACCTTCTGCGATAAAATCGGCCGGAAAGGTCTTTCCCTCATCGATCAGTTCTTTGTTTTCGAACGGATAATGCCACTGTGCGTAAGGCATAGCACCACTATCGAACCAAACATCTATCAAGTCGCTTTCCCGCTTCATAGGTTTTCCTGACCCTGAAACCAATGTGATCTGATCTACTATATTTTTATGTAAATCGATTTTTTCATAATTCGCATCGGACATGTCGCCCACTATAAAATCCTCGAAAATATCGGTTTCCAGAACGCCGGCCTCCAGCGCTTTCTTCATTTCAGATTTCAATTCCGCAACGGAGCCAATGATCATTTCTTCCTTACCGTCCTCTGTCCTCCAGACGGGCAATGGAATTCCCCAATACCTCGACCGTGATAAATTCCAATCATTGGCGTTCGCCAACCAGTTTCCGAACCTACCCTCACCGGTAGCCGCTGGCTTCCAGTTAATGGTCTGGTTGAGTTCGAACATCCGGTCCTTGACATCGGTCACTTTTATGAACCATGAATCCAACGGATAATACAATATAGGCTTATCGGTGCGCCAACAATTCGGATAACTGTGCACGTATTTCTCTACCTTGAACGCCTTGTTCTCCTCTTTCAGTTTTATGGCAATCTCAACATCGATGGACCGCTCTGGGGCCTCCCCGTCCTCATAATATTCGTTCTTTACGTATTTGCCGCCCAACTCCTTTAATTCGGGCCTAAATTTTCCCTGTAAATCTACCAACGGCACCAAGTTCCCGTTCTCATCCAACACCAGCATGGGAGGGATTTCCGGAACCGCCTGTTTTGCGACGAGCGCATCATCGGCACCGAAGGTAGGTGCGGTATGTACAATTCCGGTACCGTCCTCGGTCGTTACAAAATCCCCTGCAATTACCCTGAAGGCATTTTCCGCATTCTCATAGGGCAACACATAGTCCATCAATTGCTCGTAACGAATACCGACCAAGTCTTTGCCTTTAAATTCTTTCACTACATAAAACGGAATTTTTTTGTCTCCAGAGGAATACGTTAACAACGCTGCCTTTTGGTCAACTTCGGTAAACTTGCCCGCGAACTGTTTACCTACCAAATTCTTGGCAAGGATAACGTTCATTGGTTCATACGTATATTGGTTGTACGTTTCCACCAATACGTAGTCTATTTTTGGCCCAACGGTCAATGCCGTATTCGAAGGAAGCGTCCACGGGGTAGTGGTCCACGCCAAAAAATAAACGGTACCCTCGTTCTGTAAAAAAGGAGGCAACGTTTCTTCCAATGCTTTGAACTGCGCCGTAACTGTCGTATCGGTCACATCTTGATAGGTGCCCGGTTGGTTGAGTTCGTGTGAACTCAATCCTGTTCCCGCCTTTGGGGAATAGGGCTGAATCGTATACCCCTTATACATCAAGCCTTTGGTATAGATCTGCTTGAGCAACCACCAAATGGTTTCCATGTATTTGGAAGTATAGGTAACGTAGGGATCTTTCATATCCACCCAATACCCGACTTGCTCGGTCATGGAATTCCAGACATCGGTATACCGCATGACCGCTTTTTTACAGGCCGCATTATAGTCCTCGACCGAGATGGTTACCCCGATATCCTCTTTGGTAATTCCCAATTCCTTTTCTACCCCAAGCTCGATCGGCAAGCCGTGGGTGTCCCAACCTGCTTTTCTTTTTACCTGAAAGCCTTTCATGGTCTTGTACCGTGGGAAAATATCCTTTATCGTACGGGCCATTACATGATGAATACCCGGCATCCCGTTTGCCGAAGGAGGGCCCTCATAAAACACATAGCTATCCTTTCCCTCTCGGGTTGTAATGCTTTTCTCAAAGATGTTATGTGTAGCCCAGTAGTCCAAAATTTCTTCGGCGACCTTTGGTAAATTCAACCCCTTATATTCTTCGAACTTCATACGAAATGCTTATGGTACTGGATTTTAAAGGCTGCAAAATTATAAAATTTAGAATTAAATCGAGGATATTACTCCCACTGAAATTCCCTGTTCCCGGATATGGCCAAATAAACCTGGCAACCACATCCATATTTAATTTTAAAACGTACATAGGTACAGCACAATTAACCATAAAAACGTACGGAATGAAAAAAGTAATTTTAGGGGCGATGGCCCTAGCGGTTTTAAGTATTTCGCTAGTTTCCTGTAGGGAAACCATGGACAAAACCAAAGACGCGACCGAAGAAGCAGGGGATGCC
>JBARCC010000223.1:0-1648 GCA_049793635.1 Maribacter sp.
GCGCTATTCAGAACTACGAACGTATACATCGAACCAGATAAGGATAGCTATAACAATCCTATCACCTACACGAACAAACCTTTATTGAGCGGTTATATTTCGGAAGAAAATCTTGAACTGATCAAAAATACGGTCCCCTTTCAGGTACAGGGACTTGGCAAGGGCAAAGTCATAGCGTTTACGGATAACACCAACTTTAGGGCATTTTGGTACGGCACCAATAAATTATTAATGAACGCCATATTCTTTGGTGAATTTATGTAAGTAGCGTCATTTTAGACTTCAATGATAAACGCCCCTAGTACCCGCTGCATTAGGGCCACTTTTTCTGGTAATAGTTTACTTTGTAAAAGAACTTAAGGCCTAAAGGACATGCTTGACCAAGATCAGATTTACAAGGCACAACACGACAATACTCAAAAAAGCCATTTCCAGACTCCCTAAAACCAGTACAGCCATAAATAACACGAGTACATAAATGGGGAATAACACCATTGCCGATGCAAATCGGAACGTTCCCATAAATTCAGCTTCCGGAACTTTTGGTTTTAACACCCCTTTCCAAATAAGCACTACTGGTAGATTAAGAAGGGTAAAAATCAGATACGGAATAGACCTACTCTTTTTTACATTCGATTTGGTCATTTGCCTCGCCCCGTTAGCGAAGTTTTTTGAATTGAGCGTTTCATAAACTGCATTCGGACTCAAAAAATCAATATTGGTCCCCTTTAATTTTTGAATAGTGATTTCATAATCAATATCCTTGGGAATATGCGTGGTCAATGTCTTCAGTTCGGTGGTTACAGCATTTTTCATCGCTATACTCGACAAATTCAAATCATTTTGAGTGTACAGACTTTTTGCGGAAATGGGCTGCCCAAAGTGAAGCGCGACCCTATCAGGAAAATGCAGGGCATTCCCATAGTTCAATCCCACAGGAACCAAGAGAATATCCATATCGGGATACCGCTCAAAAGTTCTTATAATAATCCTGGTGAACCCCTTACTCAACGGCCGAACCCTACGTTGTAAATTATGGTTCGCCTCGGGGAATAAGGTCAACGCCTCTCCCCTGGCCAAGAGCTCGGCATAGGTGTCGAACATCCTATCATTACGGGACAAAGCCTTTCTGCCATCTCGAATCCTATAAATGGGCAACATTCTGAAATACATAAAAATACGGTTCAGAAATGCATTGGTAAAGACATCTGCCCTTGTCAAAAAATACGATTTTTGTTGTGTGTTCGTCGCAATTAAAAGTACGTCGATGAGTGCACTTTGGTGGTTAGGTAGAAAAAGTATGGGTCTATCCTTGGGAATGTGTTCCATTCCCGTAATTTTTATCTCTTTATAGACCGCATGAAGCCCCCCTTTTACAATGAGCTTCGTAATGGCATAGACCAGCCCCTTCAAGTGCCATATACTTTAGGGATTGGACGAGCGTTCCAAAATGAGGCCAGTAGTAATCCGGAAACAATATGCCATATTCCCCAAAAGGCGGCCACTAAAGCCATTCCACCTAAGCCATCAAAAAATGTAAAAATCAACAAAAGTGCCAGTCCCGAATTTTGGATTCCGGTTTCAATGGTAATCGACCTTCTATCCGCTTTTGGCAATTGAAATATGCTTGATAGGCCATATCCTGTGG
>JBARCC010000224.1:0-3625 GCA_049793635.1 Maribacter sp.
GGCTTAGGCGGCATGAGCGGTGCACAGCCTAAAGCGGGCAACACTGCCGGATGCATCACGATTTGTGCAGAAGTGAACCCGCAGGCGGCGATAAAAAGACATGAACAGGGCTGGGTCGATGAATTGATACATGATATGGACACCTTGGTGCAGCGTACCCGAAAAGCCATCAGCCAAAACGAGGTGGTCTCATTGGCCTTTATAGGCAACGTGGTGGAGGTTTGGGAACGTTTTTATGACGAACACGTTTTTATACATTTGGGCTCTGACCAAACCTCGTTACATAATCCGTGGGCCGGGGGGTATTATCCGGCAGGCATTTCCTTTGAAGAAGCCAATATGCTCATGACTTCCGATCCACAAGCTTTTAGATCAAAGGTGCAGGAATCGCTTCGAAGACATACTTCTGCCATTAATCGCCATACCAAGAAGGGCACCTATTTTTTCGATTATGGAAATGCCTTTTTATTGGAAGCCTCAAGAGCTGGTGCCGCTATTTATAAGGATAACAAAGGAACCTTTACGACCTCCGCTTCCCTTGGGGATGGTAACGGTGATTGGGCCTATCCTTCTTATGTTCAGGATATTTTAGGACCCCTATGTTTTGATTATGGTTTTGGACCCTTCCGTTGGGTATGTGCTTCAGGTGACCCTGCCGATTTAAAAAAGACGGATGAAATCGCTTTAAGGGTAATGCTGGAAATTAAAAAATCGGCCCCGGATGAAATCCGGCAACAGTTACAAGATAACATTAAATGGATCGAAGAAGCGGAACAAAACAAATTGGTCGTTGGTTCGCAAGCCCGTATTCTTTATGCAGATGCGGAAGGAAGGGCCAACATTGCATCGGCCTTTAATGCAGCGGTCTCCAATGGGGAACTGACCGCCCCAATCATTTTAGGGAGAGACCACCATGATGTCAGCGGAACCGACTCTCCTTATAGAGAAACCAGCAATATTTATGATGGCAGTGCGTTTACCGCAGATATGGCCATTCACAATGTAATTGGGGATAGTTTTAGGGGTGCTACTTGGGTATCTATCCACAATGGAGGCGGTGTTGGATGGGGAGAAGTCATTAACGGAGGTTTCGGAATGGTGCTGGACGGTTCTGTTGAAGCCGAGCGAAAACTTAAAAACATGTTGTTCTATGATGTGAACAATGGTATTTCTAGACGCAGCTGGGCGCGCAACAAGGAAGCCGTTTTCGCCATAAAACGAGAGATGGAACGTACCCCACAGCTAAAAGTGACCCTACCGAATATCGTGGACGATGCCCTTTTAAAATCTTTATTTTAACCCTATGCGCAGTAGCTTTATGCCACAGAAAACGAACACTCCTCTGAAGTTTCTTGGATTAATTTCAAGTGCACACTAGGTTATTTAAGCTATCTTGAGGAACGTTTGTACGCATTTAAATGTACTGGTCATTTAGATTTTTTTCATTTTGCGTTCAACCAGTTTTAAACCACAACGATAGAAATTCTATCGTTTGGAGTATAGAGCAGTTCCCCAAATATTCAAATATGAACAAGTATGTACCTGCGGATAAAGTCAATTGGGAAGGCAGAGCATCGCATGCCCAACTTTACCTGCATGAAAAGATCAAGCTTGAGTCCTTAACTAGCTTAAAAACCTTAAAAGGCCAAAAAAAAATAGCGTTGCTGGGTTATGCTTGCGATGAAGGCGTACGACGTAATCAAGGTAGGGTTGGCGCTTCAAAAGGACCGGATGCCCTACGGAAACAACTGGGCAAATTACCCAACCATCTCCCCGATGAAACAATTCTCTTGGACGCTGGAAACCTACATGATATAGATGCTGATGTAGCGCAAATACATCAGTCCGTAATTGACAGTGTGGGCAAACTCCTGAATGCGAACGTATTCCCTATCATTCTAGGTGGAGGGCACGATTTGGCCTACGCCCACTATTCGGCCTTAAAAGCCTCCATTGGCCCGGAGAAAACACTAGGAATCATTAATTTTGATGCGCATTTCGATCTACGCTCCGATGTTGACGGTACCACTTCTGGCACCCCGTTCTTGCAGATTGCAAATGACCTTAAGAAAGAGGGCAAGCCCTTGAAGTACTTCTGCGCAGGAATTCGCCGTGATGCCAATGACGTCGATCTTTTCAGGACAGCCGATGCGCTGGGGGTCATCTATCTGGAGCGTCCGAATTTTACCATGAACTATCTGGAACACGTGCAGCTGCACATCATGCAGTTTTTGGAAGATGTAGATTATATATACACCACTATAGATATCGATGGGTTTTCATCGGCCTATGCGCCAGGGGTCAGTGCTGCATCCCCGATGGGATTTTCGCCCGATATTGTTTTGGAATCCCTGAAACTCATCCTAGAATCAAGGAAATTAATAGGCTTGGATGTGGTAGAATTAAATCCTGAATTTGACCGTGACCATCAAACCGCCAAACTAGCGGCTTCTTTGGTTCATTTTGTCATCCATGCCATTTAAACAAAAAAAGCCTCCCATATGGAAAGCCTTTCATTGGGTTCTACCGACCGAGGCCGATAAACACAATTGCCTCAATTGTTGTCTGAGGCACAACACAACTTGGTAAAGATAGCAAAGGTTTTGAAAATAAGGGTTGGGGATGTAAAATTTTTAACCAGACCGCTACAGCATCCCGCTACGGACCGTCCTAAAACTAATGGACCTTTGAAAGCCCCAAATGAAGTCAATTATAACTACCTTAACAGGGGATGGGAAAACAAGATTTAAAAAACAGAAAAGATGTTTACCGACTGGTTGAACGATTCTATGAAAGGATCAGGGCCGACATTACGCTTGGACCTATATTTGATGGTATTATAACCGATTGGCCAGCGCATTTGGAACACTTGACCGACTTTTGGGAATCCCAGTTATTCGTAAAACGCAAATACCTTGGCAATCCCATTACAGTGCACCAAGAAGTAGATGAAAAAACCGGATATACCATAACGTCAGCGCATTTTGGCCTATGGCTTAACCTCTGGTTTTCCACAATCGATGGTCTATTCTCCGGTGAAATGGCTTGGATTGCCAAAAACAGGGCTCAAAAAATGAGTACGATGCTCTTTATGCAGATGTACCAACATAGAAAACGATAATGCTATGGAATTTCGTGCATGAATTCGTATATCATTTTCTTTTCCCTCAGTGAAAATTCCTTTTGTTGGAACCAATCGTGAATTTTGATTTTTTCATTTTCAATTTGTGCTTTACGTATGGCCTTCAGGGACACCATATGCCAGTGCGTTCCTTTTTTACGGGATACGGAATATCCAATATCTTCCATGATATAGGAAATTTTTGGTCTGTTGATCAAACGAACACCATTTTTCAGTAGTGCCAAGGTCTCCGTTAACTCGATCACCTCAGAGAACGAATAGCGTGCAAAATCATTAAAACCATCTTGGGCCACATTATATACCTTGTCCCCTACCTTAAGTTTCTCCATAGCAAAAAACCGTAAAAATAAAGGTGTATTCAAAGAATTGAAACCGTTACGCCGGTTACTTATTCACAAAATCCTGGAGATTTATTTTCGCCCCCGTACTTAGGCCATACCTTTCATGGTTAAGAGCGTAGTGACCCAAACGATGACAGAAGAC
>JBARCC010000225.1:0-2897 GCA_049793635.1 Maribacter sp.
CCATACTTCACATGCAGCATTAAGTATCGCGGCAATGGAAGCTGGAAAAAATGTATTGTGCGAAAAACCGATGGGGGTCCATAAAAAACAAGTAAAAGAGATGATTTCGGTCGCTAAAGAACGGCAAGTATTTTTAATGGAAGCGTTATGGAGCCGTTTTAATCCTACGATAAAGAAAGTAAAGAAATTGGTGGACGAAGGGGTTATCGGTGACATTGGATATATACATGCCGATTTTGCCTTTTTTGCCTTGGATAGGGCTGAAAACGGACGCTTATTAAACCCATCCCTTGCAGGTGGGTCGTTGTTGGATATTGGTATCTATCCCATATTCATGGCCTATCTTATGCTTGGAATGCCTAATGATATAAAGGCAAGTGCTCATTTTTATAAAACCGGTGTCGAGGTACAGACCAGTATGATTTTTGATTATGAACAGGCACAAGCCATTTTATATAGCGGCCTCACTTCAACTTCGGATATGAAAGTGCAGATTTCTGGCAGTAAGGGGTCTATTTACATTCATCCAAGATGGCATGAAACTACAGGGTATACGTTAGTCAAGGATGGGAAAACGGTTGAGGAGGAGGTAGGAAAGATTGGAAAAGGATATGCCCATGAAATTGAGGAGGTGTACGCGTGCTTAACCTCAGGAAAGTTACAAAGCGATTTGTGGAGCCATAAGCATAGTCTTGACCTAATCGCATTAATGGACACGATACGTAGTAAAACCGGAATCGTATTCCCCTTTGAATAATTCACGATTTTAAATTGGACAGATTTTTTAAATTTCCGATATTTGAGATTCGCTTAAATTATAATCGATTCACATATGAATAAGAATACAGTGCTCGCGTGGGCGACTTTTATTATGATTTTTGTAGGCTTGTCTTTAATAGCGCTTGGTGCATTCAGATATTATGAAGTAGCAGGGTATGGCTTCGCTGCCGTTGGTGTAGGCTTTTTGGCAATTGCCTGGGTCTTCAATGCTTTAAAGGGTAGGGTATAGGGTAATTTTCATTTCCTGAACTAGATACTAGATACCAGAAATCCTGTGTCATTCTTTTAAATCATATTTTATTAACCCAAAAAACAACCAACAACCATTAACAAAATCCAATTTTATGTCAGACGATAAGAAGGTCATCTTCTCCATGTCAGGGGTTACGAAGACGTATAAAAGTGCGAATACACCTGTTTTAAAGAACATCTATCTCAGTTTTTTTTACGGTGCAAAAATCGGTATCCTGGGTTTGAACGGTTCCGGTAAATCGACCTTGTTGAAAATAATTGCCGGTGTGGATAAAAATTTTCAAGGGGATGTTGTCTTTTCCCCCGGTTATCACGTCGGTTATTTAGAGCAAGAGCCAGAATTGGATGAAACTAAAACCGTGTTAGAAGTCGTAAAAGAAGGTGTCGCGGAAACGGTCGCCATTCTTGATGAGTACAATAAAATCAACGACATGTTCGGGTTACCTGAAGTCTATGAGGATGCCGAAAAAATGCAGAAGTTGATGGATCAGCAGGCGATTTTTCAAGATAAAATCGATGCTTCGGATGCTTGGGAGTTGGATACGAAACTCGAAATAGCCATGGATGCCCTACGCACTCCTGAGCCTGACAAAAAGATAAGCGTTCTTTCAGGTGGGGAGCGAAGAAGGGTCGCACTTTGCAGACTGCTTTTACAAGAACCCGAAATATTATTGTTGGACGAACCTACCAACCACTTGGATGCAGAGTCCGTGCATTGGTTAGAGCATCATTTGGCACAATACAAGGGGACGGTAATCGCCGTGACGCACGATCGATATTTTCTAGATAATGTTGCGGGATGGATTCTGGAATTGGACAGGGGAGAGGGAATCCCATGGAAAGGGAACTACTCTTCTTGGCTAGACCAAAAATCGAAACGAATGGCGCAGGAAAGTAAAACTGCTTCCAAAAGGCAAAAAACGCTAGAGCGTGAGCTAGAATGGGTACGACAGGGTGCAAAAGGAAGACAGACCAAGCAAAAGGCCCGTCTCAACAATTATGATAAATTGATGAGCCAAGACCAGAAACAGCTTGATGAAAAACTGGAAATCTATATTCCGAACGGCCCGCGATTGGGTACCAATGTCATCGAGGCAAAAGGAGTCAGTAAGGCGTTCGACGATAAATTGTTGTATGAGGATTTGAACTTTAAATTACCACAAGCGGGTATCGTTGGTATTATCGGGCCCAATGGAGCCGGTAAAACGACCATTTTCAAAATGATCATGGATGAGCAACAACCGGACAAAGGCGAGTTTGAAACGGGAGAGACCGCTAAAATAGCCTATGTAGACCAAAGCCATTCCAATATCGATGTTGAGAAAACGATTTGGCAGAACTTTAGCGATGAGCAAGAACTCATTATGATGGGGGGGCGACAAGTGAATTCACGTGCGTATTTGAGCAGGTTCAATTTCTCCGGTAGTGAACAGAATAAGAAAGTAAGTATGCTCTCCGGCGGTGAGCGTAACCGATTGCACTTGGCAATGACCTTAAAAGAGGAGGGCAACGTGCTGTTATTGGATGAGCCTACCAACGATCTAGATGTAAATACGTTAAGGGCCTTGGAGGAAGGCTTAGAAAATTTTGCGGGTTGTGCTGTAGTCATTTCGCATGATAGATGGTTCTTGGACCGTGTCTGTACCCATATCCTTGCTTTTGAAGGGGATTCCCAAGTGTATTTCTTCGAAGGTTCTTTTTCCGAATATGAGGAAAATAAAAAGAAACGGCTCGGTGGGGACCTAATGCCCAAACGTATCAAGTACAAAAAGTTGATTCGATAAAACCTAAAAAACGCCCTCAGTAAGGGCGTTTTTTAAATTAAAAGATAAAAAGGGAATTGATGATTTGGTGGGCGGTCATAG
>JBARCC010000226.1:0-5459 GCA_049793635.1 Maribacter sp.
GGATAGGGGTAAAAATATCGCACAACTCACCGAGGGTATGACATTTACCTACGAAGATCTTGTCCTAGAAAAGAAGGAGTAACGTTTTAGGAATGGAAAAGCCTTATCTCTTTTTGTTTTTTCCGAAATTTTTGTCCCCGCGGGTCTTAGGCTTTGAGTACTTTTTTTTGATGATACGCTTGTAGGCACCGCCCTGATTTTGTTTTTTGTTTTTTTCAGATTTTTCATGAAAACTCGACCCGCGCTCCTCTTCATTGATGTTCAACGGATTTTCACGCTCTCTATGCTTTGGCTGCTCATCGAAAGTGAGTTTTTCCGCAACTTCAACATCGTCAGGGAGATCCAATTCTGTAATGCGAAGCGACATCAAGGCTTCTGTGGATTCCTTATGTTCTTCCTCAGTTGGGGTATAGAGTAACAATGACGTTCCCTCCTTTTCGGCCCTACCGGTTCTTCCAATGCGATGCATATAGTTTTCCGGATAGGTAGGGGTATCAAAATTGATGACATGTGATATTTCCTGAAGGTCCAACCCACGCGCCATCACATCGGTAGTGACCAAAATTCGATTTTTTCCTTCATCAAATTGTTTTATGGAACGCAATCGATAGTTCTGGGTCTTATTGGAATGGATAATACAGATTTCCTCACTAAAAAATTCTGAAAGCTCTTTGAACAGTAGGTCCGCACTACGTTTACTGGAAACGAACACCAAAACCTTGTGATAGGTCTTTTGGTCCTGCAACAAACTCACCAACAGATTTACCTTGGTATAAAAATTTGGCGTCGCGTATGCGAATTGACTGATGTTCTCAAGGGGAGTACCACTTACGGCAATGGATATTTTCTGCACCCCTGTAAAAAAATCGTTGATAAATGCCTCTATATCATCGGTCATGGTGGCAGAGAACATGATATTCTGCCGTTTTTGGGGAAGTAGTTCAAAAATATTCACCAGCTGAAATCGAAAACCAAGGTCAAGCATCACATCGACCTCATCGATGACCAGTTTCTTAACGGATTTCAACTGTACTGCCTTCGTAAGTATCAAATCATATAAGCGAGCCGGGGTCGCCACCAACACATCGGTACCCAGGGCCAACGCCTCTTTTTGGCGATTCATACTTTTACCCCCATATACCCCCAAAACCCGGGTAGCGGCATGGGTGGCCAGCTTTTCGGTTTCCTCTACGACCTGTACCACCAATTCACGGGTAGGTACTAGAACAATCACCCGCGGATGAATTTCTTTTGAAAACGGAAGGGAATTTAAAATAGGCAGCAAATAGGCAAAGGTTTTCCCCGTACCCGTTTGGGCGATGCCCACCACATCGCTCCCACTCATCACAACCGGGAATGCCTGCTCTTGAATTGGGGTAGTTTCTTTAAAACCTAGATCAGATAAGGCTTTTAAGAGATTGGGGGAGACTTTTAAATCGGTAAATAAAGGCATAGCGGTTGCTTTTGAGTCGCAAGTGCAAAGCTATACCGATTCCTTGAGTATGCAAGGTAACCGACCAATTATCGGCAGATATGGAATATAGCTGAAGGGATGGATTTGCAACAGACGTTCTGGGGCGCTGCGTTTCTATTCAATTTAGGGGTAGTGTGAACACGTCCCCGATGACCTTTTTGCGGACTATAGCCCCTTTTGGGAAGCTTTCATGCGTTTCTCGATAATCGCCCAATGCTGTTTTCTCTGAAAAAACAATAATCGGTTTTGGAACCTTGTTTTCCATCTAAAAATGGCATTTTCCTTTTTTATAAAAGCTACTGTACACCTCTCTTTGAGCCACTCATCATCAAAACCACTCCAGATGCCGGCCACGCTCATCAAATTTGTTTTCAATACCGGGAAAACCTCATATAGATCGATTTCCTTTAACACTGTAAAGGACAGCCCGGAGTCCACAAAAATTTTGGCGATATACGTGTAATCGTGCTCATCAAGCTCCGTATCTAGATAAAATTTGGAAATCGCATTCCAAATGGGAGACCGTTCTTCGAGAAATTTTGGATCTAGAGATGGATTCATACACGTGACCTCATTCATTTTTTGCTATTCGGTAGTTCGTAAAATGTAAATTCTATTTAGCCCTTGATCTTTAAATCGATATCCTATCCATTTGTTGGTCCGAGCGCAGTTAAACACTGTTCAGCCCTTGATGACCCTCCACTGCACCTATTATGAAATAGCAGGCCTGTCTACGCATTCTTGCAAAGGACAACTATCCAGTAAGGGCTATCCAGTAAGGGTTATCCAATGATATAAAGACGCTGTTTCTAATGCATACCCTGTACAACAAAGCGCAAAGGCATAGTGATAGCAGTGGGTCGCGCTACCGACCACTTTCCATCCTAAAATATACTTCTTTAATAAGTATAGCGCAACCGGCCTTCCCAATTTTTCTAAATGTAAGGATATTTCACCGCTTCGTATTCGCAAGGGAGTCAACTACCTCGGGTCAAGCCCACGAGATATTCGGAAGAAAACAACTTTAAAATTTCAAGACAAGTTTCTTTTAGCGTTTAAATCTCGATGACCGAGTAAGGTCAAAAGACATGGTTTTAAAAACAATGGCATTACAAAGGGCCTGTTCGGAATGCATATTTTCGAATAACTTAGCACCACCCCAGATTCGGAAATACGTTTTGCGTCTACCACAGCCATTTCTATAGTGGTACCACCGCAACGCCCTGAATCCATAATGATTTCCAAACAATCGTTTTTTTACTGCTACGTTTGAGATCGCAAAGAAATTCGCTCCCGTACCGTCATCCCCGATTCGATTCTTGAACGTGTTGTTGTTCACGATAACCATTTCATGATAAAATGCGGAAGTTGGCTCCTCCTCTTTATCGCTACATGCGCAACAGCAAATAATCAGGACCCCTATCCACCGTAAAACGATCCCATTTTTCATCCGTGCTATTTTCGATGAAGATGAAGCCTAAAGACGTCGATTGCGTCGTACTTAACCCTATACTTTGAAAAAAATTACTTTTTTTCCCCGCCGTCGGGTCGTACATAGCTTCCTACGACCAATCCCAAACAACTACTTATGGTACCATAGATGGTGGGGTCCACCCGTGTAGCATGGTAGTCACAAAAAAACCACACCAAACCCCCTGTAAAAATGGAAATCCATGCCCCGAAAACGGAAGCCTTCTTCCAAAAAAGCCCAAAGGTCAGCGGTGCAAAAAGGCAAACCATAAGTAATACCGTGGATGCCACCACCAACCCATGTATATTGGAATCGTTAAACGCCAAAACACAACATATAAACGCAACCAGCACTACACTAATACGCGTGTAAAACAGCAAATGTTTATCAGAGATATCGGGCATGTAGGGTTTTAATAGGTTTTCGCCTATAATGGTAGCCGGGGAAAGCATGGCCCCGCTCGATGTACTCAAGATCGCCGAGATCAGCGCCCCGAAAAAAAGCAGTTGTACCGGTAGGCCGGCATATTGGGAAACCATGCTGGGAATCAAATTTTGACCTTGGTCGTTTCCCATGAGTTCAGGGTGTAAATATGCGGCCCCAAGCCCTATGATCAAAGGTATGGTGGTAATGGTAAACAATAGAAGGGCACTGAGCATTACCCCGCGCACTCCTGCTTTCGCCGATTTTGCAGAAAATAGACGTTGGTAGATTTCTTGTGCAGGAATCGCTCCGAGTCCGAACGCCATCCACATGGCCAGGTAATCCGTCCAATTGTAAAATCCGTATTCAGGAAAAAAATGAAAGAACGTGTCAGGTTTATCCGCGAACAGTGGTGCCACACCACCGGTTTTACCAAGGATAATCACGAGCACGATCAACAGTCCGAGAACGATTAGGATGCTTTGAAAGAGGTCGGTCAACGTTACTGCCCACATTCCCCCGATATAGGTATAGACGACCACAATGGAGGCACCGATAAGGATGCCGTTAGAAATGGAGGTACCCAAAACGGACTCAAATAAATAGGCCAAGGCAACGAATTGGGCTGCAATCCAAAAGAAATAGGTGGTGACAATGATGAGGGATGTTGCCAATTCGAGTGACTTGTTGTACCGTATCTTAAAGAAATCGCCCAACGTGACGATATTCATCTCATAAAGGCGTCGGGCATAAAAAAAGGCGACCAAGGTAAGACAGAGCACATTACCGAATTGGTCGGTGATGATGCCCATAATACCGCGTTCCACGAACTGCCCGGGAACACCCATGATCATTTCAGCTCCAAACCACGTTGCGAAAATGGTCACGCCCACCAAGGTCATCGGTAGGCTTTTTCCAGCTAGTGTAAAGTCGTTCGTTGTTTTTATTCTTTTGGAAGCCCAAAAGCCAATGGCAAGTGTAAGCGCTATATATATCCCGATGAAGACCGCTAACATAGGGCGCCGACCTCATTGGGTTTGAAAATAGCTACAATGTTAATCATGTAAGGTCTGGCTGGTGATTGGTTTTACGAAGGGCTAGATGCTCTACATATGCCCCATAAATTTAAGACTATTATTTTAGTTTTAGACCGTTTGGGTTTAGTGGGGTGCTTGTTGCCCAAATATGTTGGATTTTAATTTTGATAGTTAAATTTCTTTCCACCGTCCTGCACTTCAATTCTCACGATACTGTCCATTGGAATTTATCTTTTTACACTTTGAACGAATCTCGAGCGACCGCCTTTTAACGTGTCGTTTTCTAAAAGTACAGTGTCAAAATACATGAGGTACTTTTTTCCATTTTTATGGGTAACCCTAATTTCAATAGCACCAGAATTGTTCAAAACGATTTTGTTCCCATCCGTATCCTCTGCTACAATTCGGTCAATGTTATTGGCGTCATACGCTATATTTCCAAAAGCCAGCGGATTGCCTACCGTTACGGCTTTCGTAGTAGCAGAATTTGTATTTTTCATTTGTTCCCTAAAACTTTCTAGTGGGATGGTATACGTTTTACAGGAGGTAAGGGTCAGTACCATAAATCCTATGGCTAATCTTAGCCATTTGTTTTTTTTCTTCATTTGCCTTTACGATTTTATTTTACCATAACTAATACGAGTTAGCCATAATGGACAAGAGCAAACTTGGTTTTATTTTTACCCTACACCTAGCAAATTCTTTAGGTGTTGGCTTTATTTTCTTCCTTTTTAAATCAAAATCTAAAAGATTTTGCGACCTAATAAAAATACGCAGACCTTTGGATTGAGACCTAAATCGAATCGTAGGTTATGATTTCCTTGATTTTGAACCCGTAGCGGTCATCATTACATTCGAACCTACTTCTTTTCGCTCCTTTGAAATAGCTTAATCGCGAAGCAATTAGACCCTCTTTAAGCTAGTATTTACTTTTCCAATGTTTGGGCTCAAGATTCTTTTGAGTGTACAAGCTATGGTTTTTTAGTCCGTCTGCTTCCGTTTTTTGGTCCCATAAGAATGTAATCGAAATGATGGTGATTAAAATCGGAGAAGG
>JBARCC010000227.1:0-11683 GCA_049793635.1 Maribacter sp.
CAGGTAATTACGTCGCCGGTAAGGTTTAAATGTTGAAGGCGTTGGGTAAACTTATCCCCGTTAGTAATGTGCAAAAGAGAACTCATACCCAAATATTTAAAAGTTTACATAAAAATAACACTAATAACGATGTTATAAAATAATTTAACAGAAAACAAATTGACGATTATCGATGAAGACCCACTATGGTTAACCTCCCACGCGTTTCACGGTAAAGCCCTTTTCTTTAAGAATGGCCATTATCCGATCTCTAAAATCTCCTTGAACAATGATCTTATTATTTTTAAAACTACCGCCAACGCTGAGTTTGGTTTTTAATTCCTTGGCCAGTTTTTTGAAATCCTCATCCGCTCCGGTATAGCCTTCTATAATGGTAATCGGTTTTCCCTTACGTTTTTCATATTTACAGAGTAAGGGTTCGTTTTGTAGCCATATGGCCTGTTCATCTTCTTTTTCCTGCGGATTTTCTTCCGGTTCGTGCTCGGGGAAAAGATGTTTTAATTGGTCTTTTAGATCCATGGCCTATTTTTTTATCAATCCTAGCTCGATCAACCGCTCGTGAAGAAATGCTCCCGCAGTAATATCTGAATAGCGTTTCGGATGGTCTTCATCAATGCAGTTTTCCAAACAATCTAAGGGCATGTCGCTGACCGGATGCATAAAGAAAGGCACGGAATAGCGAGAGGTTCCCCATTGCTCTTTCGGAGGATTCACGACTTGGTGAATGGTCGATAATAAGGTATTGTTGGTCAACCGTGACAACATGTCTCCCACGTTGATCATCAATTCATCGGGTCGCGCGATCGCATCTACCCATTCCCCATCATGGTTTTTGACTTGGAGTCCTTTTCCGTGGGCACCCATCAAGAGGGTAATCAAATTAATGTCCCCATGTGCCGCAGCTCTGACGGCATTCTTAGGTTCAGCGGTGATGGGAGGATAATGGATCGGGCGTAAAATCGAATTCCCGTTCTTGATATATGCGTCGAAATAGAATTCATCCAACTTTAAATGCAGTGCCAGTGCCCTTAACACATACTTAGCGGTTTTTTCGAGCATTTTATAGGCTTCCTCACCAACGGCATTAAAGGTCGGCAACTCCTCGACCATCACATTATCGGGATATTCTTCCTTTAGGTTCGAGGGTTCGGTCACATATTGTCCAAAATGCCAAAATTCCTTTAAATCCCCTTCTGTTCGGCCTTTGGCGTGTTCCTTGCCGAAAGAGGTATAGCCCCGTTGGCCTCCGATTCCTTCAATTTCATACCGCTCTTTGGTTGTTTTGGGCAAATCGAAGAACTTTTTGATTTCTGCATACAGGGAATCCACCAGGTCATCTGAAAGAAAATGTCCGCTTAATGCGACACAGCCGATATCTTCGAAAGCCTTTCCGATTTCATCAATAAAATTTTGTTTTCTTTTTGGATTGTCCGACAGAAAATCGGACAAATCAACGCTGGGTACTAAACTCATAGTCTACGAAATTTACGTAAAATTAGTAATTCTAACTGATTTACGATGGATGTTATAAATGTTCTGTATCGTAACCATTTTTGTTACATTTATAGCTCTGAACAAAATGGCCACCCCTAATGGATTTTAAAAATTGGAAAGTACCGGAAGAAATGCAGTTCAACTTGTATGGGGCAATGCTTAAACCCCGTATGATAGAGGAAAAGATGCTCATTCTTTTGCGTCAGGGTAAAATATCAAAATGGTTCAGCGGTATAGGTCAAGAGGCCATTTCCATAGGGGTCACCATGGCCCTCGACCCTGACGAATATATCTTGCCGATGCACCGCAACCTAGGGGTTTTTACCACGCGGGAAATCCCCCTGCACCGATTGTTCGCCCAATGGCAGGGCACGGCCGGTGGATTTACCAAGGGTAGGGACCGTAGCTTTCACTTCGGTACGCAAGAATATAAGATCATCGGCATGATCTCGCATTTGGGCCCGCAGTTGGGCGTCGCCGACGGTATCGCTCTTGCCCATAAACTAAGGGGTGAAAAAAAAGTGACCGCAGTATTTACGGGAGAAGGAGCTACTAGCGAGGGCGACTTTCACGAGGCCTTGAACGTTGCGGCGGTTTGGGACCTTCCTGTGCTATTCTGCATCGAAAATAATGGCTATGGGCTATCTACCCCTACCCATGAACAGTTTCGATGCGAGAACCTTTCGGATAAAGGGGTAGGCTATGGCATGGAGGCCCATTGCATCGATGGCAACAATATTTTAGAAGTCTATGCGAAGGTTTCCGAGCTGGTCATCGACATGCGTGTGAACCCTCGCCCCGTTCTATTGGAATTTAAAACCTTTCGAATGCGCGGCCATGAGGAGGCCAGTGGCACAAAATATGTACCCCAAGAAGTATTGGATGCATGGTCGGATAAGGACCCCTTGGAAAATTTCTCACGTTTTCTCAAGGATGAACAGCTACTCTCCGAGACGGTAGAAACGGAACTACGTGCCCGAATTCAGGATGAGATTGATGTCCATTTACAAAAAGCGTTCTCGGAGGAAAGCCTTCATCCGAATGAAAGTATAGAATTAAATGATGTATACAAAAGAGTTGAATACAAGACTATTAAACCTACTATTCATACTAAGAATATACGATTGGTCGATGTCATTTCCGATGGTCTGCGGCAAGCCATGGAGAAATTCAGTAATCTCGTTATCATGGGGCAAGATGTGGCCGAATATGGGGGCGTATTTAAAATAACGGAAGGCTTTGTGGACGCTTTTGGCAAAGAGAGGGTGCGCAACACACCCATTTGCGAATCGGCCATTGTTTCCACGGCGATGGGTCTTTCCATAAATGGGATGAAGGCCGTTGTGGAAATGCAATTTGCCGATTTCGCAAGCAGTGGGTTCAACCCC
This sequence comes from Maribacter sp., assembly GCA_049793635.1. Taxonomy (GTDB): domain Bacteria; phylum Bacteroidota; class Bacteroidia; order Flavobacteriales; family Flavobacteriaceae; genus Maribacter. Next base: position 2,883 of record JBARCC010000227.1, read on the forward strand.
ATCGTGAACTATTTGGCAAAAACCCATTACCGTTGGGGCGAAAATGCGGATGTGGTTATTCGCATGCCCTGTGGGGGTGGGGTTGCCGCCGGGCCGTTCCACTCACAGACCAATGAAGCGTGGTTTACAAAAACCCCGGGGTTAAAGGTGGTGTATCCTGCATTTCCCTATGATGCCAAAGGCTTACTGGCAACCGCTATCGAAGACCCAAATCCGGTATTGTTTTTCGAGCATAAGGGATTGTATAGAAGTACATATCAAGAGGTGCCCACCGGGTATTATAACCTACCGTTCGGAGAGGCTGGCCTGCTGCGTACGGGGAAAGCGATTACCATAGTGACCTATGGAGCCGCCGTACATTGGGCCTTGGAAACCTTGGACGCCCGGGAGGATATCGACGCCGATCTGCTCGACTTACGAACCTTACAGCCTCTGGATATGGAAAGCATCTATACCTCGGTGAAAAAAACGGGGAAGTTAATCATTCTACAGGAAGATAGTTTGTTCGGTGGGGTGGCCAGTGACATCTCCGCGTTGGTCATGGAACACTGTTTTGAGTATCTTGACGGACCTGTTATAAGGGTGGGAAGCATGGAGACCCCCATCCCATTCAATGCTCAATTAGAGCAGCAATATCTGGCCAAATCAAGATTCGAACTTGAATTAATGAAATTGATCCGCTACTAGAGCAGGTATACCCGACAATATATTTGTGAAAAGAGCCACGTGTTATCAAAATTTGACTGCATCTTTGTGCCGGTTAGGGATACTTTTAAAAATATCCATCCAAAAAACAGGAATGAACGTATATAAGGTTCATTTTAAAAATCTAGTAGATATGAAAAAAATAAGTATACTTCTTTGCATGGTCCTCATAGTAACTTCATGTTCCATTTCCAAAGACGCCAGAGCCAAGAGAAATCTCATTAGCGGAACGTGGATCTTGGATAACATTGCATTTGAAAACAATACGGGCAATGTGAAAGCAGTGCTTTTTAACGATGTTCAGGATATATGTTTAGAAGGTACGCAATGGTATTTCCGTGATAATAATAGCACAGGGAACTACACCGTGCAACCCTCTACGCTTTGTAATGCTGGAACGCGATACATCAGATGGTCAGTGGTAGAGCGTGAAGAAAACTATACGAGTCAGTTGCAGTTCAAGTTCATTAACGAGAAAAATCAGGATATTTCCGGTGGTGCGGGGTATCGATTGAATATTGAAACCCTAACCGAGCAGAACATGACCCTAAAGTCGACCGCTATGGTCGATGGTGCCTCGGTCAACGTTTTGTATGAATTCTCAAGAAAGTAACCACTGAGGAATCCAAAGGATAATGGCCAGGATACAGGTCAACACAGTAAGACCAACCTTTGAATATTTGACCTCTCAATAATCGAATACCATCTTCTTATAAAATAAATAAACTATGAATACACAAGTGATAAAAAGAACAAGCTATGTTTTGGCTCTTGCCTTGGTAATGAGCTGTAGTACCGTTAAAAACGCGAATAAAACCCAAAAAGGAGCAGTGATCGGTGCCGCAGGCGGTGCCGTAATCGGTGGGGTTTTAGGAAATAATGTCGGTAGTGGTAACAATACGGCGTTAGGAGCCATCATCGGCGCCGCTGTAGGTGGAGCCGCCGGTGGGTATATCGGAAACCGTATGGACCGGCAGGCAGAACGCATCGAGCAGGAAATTCCCGGGGCAGAAGTGGAGCGCGTAGGAGAAGGGATCAATGTGACGTTCAACGAAGAGGCCGGTGTATATTTCGATACGAATAAATCGGATGTAAAGGGAACTTCGGCATCGACGTTAGATCGCTTGGTAGGGATTTTCAAGGAATACCCGAAAACGAATATTTTAGTAGAAGGCCATACCGATAGTGCAGGAGCCGATGAGTACAATATGAACCTTTCCAAGCAACGGGCAACCTCGGTAACTAGCTATTTAGTATCTCAAGGTCTAGACGCCTCTCGCTTCGATACCAAATGGTACGGAGAAACTCAACCTGTAGCCGATAATACTACGGCAGAAGGCAAATCCAAGAATAGGAGGGTCGAGCTGGCAATCGTCGCAAATGATGAATTGAAAAAAGAAGCTGCCGAGCAGACCAATTAAATCCTCATAGATTTATTTGAATACATTAAATATAAACCCTGTATTTGCAGGGTTTTTTTTTATAAAAAATGTAACTTCCCGCTGGTGAAGGAACATGATATCGCAATTATTGGAGGGGGCTTGGCAGGGTTGACGGCGGCTATTCATATGGCGTTGGAGGGGCAGGAGGTCATTGTGTTCGAAGCGCATCCCTATCCACATCACAAAGTCTGCGGAGAATACGTCTCACGGGAAGTCGAACCCTACTTGAAACGGTTGGGGGTCGACCTTTTGAAGCACAACGCCGTACCCATTTCCCATTTTGAGATCTCAACACACACCGGTCACGTAATAAAGACCCAGCTCCCATTAGGTGGCATCGGTATTAGTAGATACGCCTTCGATGATATCCTGTACCAAAGAGCGGTGCAGCTGGGCGTGGTCTTTTACTTTGAAAAAGTAGTGGGGGTAGCGGTTCAGGGCGATGCCTTCGAAATTACGAGTACATCACAAAAGGTGAAGACCAAGATTGCCATTGGGGCATATGGCAAACGGTCGCTATTGGATAAAAAGCTAGACCGTGACTTCAGCTTTAAGAAGCAGTCTTGGTTAGCGGTAAAGTCACATTATAAGCATAAGAATTTCCCTGATGCCCTGGTAGCACTTCATAATTTCGAAGGAGGATATGGAGGGCTTTCCAAAACGGAAAAAGGAATGGTTAATTTTTGTTATCTAGTTAATTACGAAACATTTAAGTCCTATAAAGATATTGAAAGCTTTAATACTCAAGTGGTTTCAAAAAATCCGTATCTAAGGCGTTTTTTGAAAGACGCAACCCCGGTATTCGATTCCCCGATGAGCATTGCGCAGATATCCTTTGATAAAAAAGAATCCGTGGTAAAGCATATGCTCATGTGCGGTGATACCGCGGGCCTCATCCATCCGCTGTGCGGTAACGGGATGGCGATGGCCATACATAGTGCCAAACTGGTATCCGAATTGGTGGTCCGCTTTTTTAAGGAGCCTGAATTCACGCGTAAGGATTTGGAAAAAGAGTATACCGCGCATTGGAAACGAACGTTTGCCAGAAGATTATGGGTCGGTCGACGATTACAAAGCATCTTAATGCATAAAACGATGGTTAATTTGGGAATTCGGATGGTGGGAAGGTCAAACCGCGTGTTGACCTACATCATCGGAAAAACCCATGGAAAATTAATCGAATAATGGTAGACTTTTCAACACGGAGTACCCAAAGTGAAATAATGGACGACTACCAGGGTTCTATGGAAGAACTGGATATCGTGTTGAAAGACATCAATAGGGTAAATACTATTTTAGGGGGCTATGCGATTACATTAAATGCTGTATTTCAGTTACTTGAAGATAATCCCCAAGAATCGTATACGATATTAGACATGGGATGCGCCGAAGGTACGATATTGAGAAAGGTGGCTTTGGCCGCCAGAAAGCGAAATATAAAGCTGATGTTGGTCGGAGTTGATTTAAATGAGGACGCCATTGAACTTGCAAGGACCTATTCAACCGATTTTCCTGAAATTAGGTATTTGAATCAAGACGTACTTACCGCAGATTTTTCAACCACCGAAATAGATGTGGTGATGACCACCTTGACCATGCATCATTTTAGCACGCCCCAGATTCTGGAGTTCGCACTTCGCTTCAATGCCTTGGCGAAGCTGGGTGTGGTTATTAACGACCTTCAGCGCAGTAGGGTAGCCTATGTGCTGTTTCAACTTTTCAGTCTGTTTTTTATCAATTCCGAAATCGCAAAGACTGACGGATTAATATCGATACGTAGGGCGCTAACGAAAAAAGAAATAAAGGGCCTTGCCGCACAAGTACCCCAAGTAGAACATAGCGTTTCATGGAAATGGGCCTTTAGGTATCTTTGGGTTATGAAAAGAAAAAGCGAATATTGAATGTATGAGTGAAACTAGGATTGTAAGCGTTACCAAACAATTGCCCGATTATTATAGATATACCAAGGATATTCTCCCCATGGTGGAATTCTGGTTACAGGGGCAGGATGAGCGCTTTATACGTAAAGTGGTGAAGATCTTTGAAGGGGCCGCCGTAGATAAGCGCTATTCCATCATGCCGCCCGAAGAGGTTTTCGTGGCGACTACTTTTGAGGATAAAAATAACATTTACATCAGGGAGGTAAAAAAACTCGGTGCCACGGTACTGACCAATGCATTGAAAAAATCGGGTTGGGAGGCCGCTTCCTTGGATTACATCATCACCGTAAGCTGTACCGGGATCATGATACCTTCCCTAGATGCCTACTTGATCAATGCACTGGGCCTACGTACCGATGTGGTGCGGTTACCGGTTACGGAGATGGGCTGTGCCGCCGGGGTATCGGGACTCATCTATGCCCATAACTTTTTAAAATCGAACCCGAATAAAAGAATAGCGCTCGTCTCCGTTGAAAGTCCCACCGCTACCTTTCAGCTCAACGATTATTCCATGGCCAATATGGTAAGTGCCGCTATTTTTGGGGATGGTGCTGCCTGTGTTCTCTTATCTTCGGAGGAGCATGCGGTCGGGCCCAAAATAATAGGGGAGGAGATGTATCATTTTAAGGATGCTACACACATGATGGGCTTTGATCTTACCAATGACGGACTACGGATGATTTTGGACCCTACCGTACCGGATACGATTTCCAGTCATTTTTCGGATATCGTACATCCTTTTCTAAAAAAACACGGAAGCGATATCCACAAGGTGGACCATTTGGTATTTCACCCGGGCGGAAAAAAAATTGTCCAAACCGTAGAAGAGCTCTTTGGCGCCTTAGGTAAAAATATAGACGATACGCGCGAAGTACTGCGGCTGTACGGTAATATGAGCAGTGCGACCGTGCTGTACGTATTGGAGCGTTTTATGGAACGTAATATCCCTAAGGGCGAACAGGGTTTGGTCTTAAGTTTTGGACCTGGATTCTCCGCACAACGGGTGTTGTTGGAATGGTAATATAAATACAAATGAACGAACAGAAAAAAAATAAGCCATGGGCTTTGATTTTGGGAGGAAGCAGCGGGCTAGGGCTCGCTACGGCTAAAAAATTGGCCAAACATGGCCATCCGATCATTATCGTTCACAGGGACCGTCGCGCCGATATCGAGCAAATAGAATCGGATTTTGAGGAAATAAGGGCTTTTGGAAACCCGTTCATGAGCTTTAATGCGGATGCCTTACATCCTGAGAAAAGAAAAAATATACTAAAGAGTATAAAAGAAGGGATGTCTATCGATGCTAGTATAGGGGTAGTGGTACACAGCCTTGCGAAGGGAAGCCTAAAACCCATGTTTTCCGAAAAGGGAACCGTGTTGAGCGATACCGATTTCAGAATTACCTTCGATGCCATGGCCTTAAGCCTTTACGATTGGACGAAAGCGTTGATCAATACTGAACTGCTCGCACAGGATACCCGAATCATATCCTTTACCAGCGAAGGGAATACGAGGGCCTTACCAGGTTATGCCGCCGTTTCGGTAGCCAAGGTGGCCTTAGAGTCCTTGACCCGAAATATGGCCTTGGAATTCGCACCATTGGGCATTAAGGCCAATTGCATACAGGCCGGGGTTACCGTTACTAAAGCCTTGCAACTGATTCCGGGGTTTGAAAGCATTATTGCGAACGCCCTTCAACGCAATCCGAACAACCGCCTGACCACCCCAATCGACGTGGCGAATGCGGTATATCTATTAACGTTGCCAGAGGCAGCTTGGGTGACGGGAACAGTACTTAAAGTAGATGGAGGGGAGAGCCTATTATGAACAATTTTAAGTGGATACTACAAAAACTACCCTAGCGAACCCCTGTCCTGTTCGTGGACGACCTGGAGGAATTGACCCCGCAGGGAGCCGTTGGGTATTATACGTTTCGCGCAGATTCCTATTTTTACGAAGGCCATTTTAAAGATCATCCCGTAACCCCTGGAGTGATCCTTACCGAATGCTGTGCCCAAATCGGTCTGGTGAGCCTGGGCATCTATTTATTGGGAGAAAAGGAATCCCTAAAAGATGTGCGCATGGGGATGAGTAGTGCCCAAATGGAATTCCTAAAACCTGTCTTGCCGGGGGAAAGGGTAAAGGTAAGCTCCGAATTGGTTTATTTTAGATTTCAAAAATTAAAATGTAAGGTGACTATGCACAATCAACACAATCAATTGGTCTGTAAAGGAGTTTTGGCAGGTATGATCGGCACTTCAGATGAGTAGGCGCGTCGTTATCACCGGCCTAGGTATTTGTGCCCCAAATGGCGTGGGTTTGCCCGACTTTACAAAAGCTTTGCACGCGGGTAAAAGCGGACTGCGCCATCAACCTATTTTAGAGAAATTGGGTTTTGGATGCCAAGTAGCCGGTGAACCCTTGGTAAAGGATAACCTAATCGATCAGTATTTCACACCCTTACAGCGTAGGGGCCTCAATGCATCTGGCATCGTATACGGGGTAATTGCAGGAATGGATGCCTGGACCGATGCAGGTTTGGAAAAAAATACCTCGAACGAACCTAGCTGGGAGCGTGGTATTCTTTTTGGAACCGGAATCCTGGGGGTCGACAAGTTTAGGGAAGCCATTCATTTGATCGATGGGGGCAATGTACGCCGTTTGGGCAGTACCTCGGTCGTACAGACCATGGCAAGCGGTATCAGTGCCTATTTAGGCGGTTTATTGGGCTGCGGGAATCAAGTGACTACGAATTCGGCGGCGTGTACCACGGGTACCGAGGGCATTTTGATGGCCTATGACCGTATTCGACACGGAAAGGCCGATATTATCCTCACGGGCAGTTGCAGTGACAGCGGCCCCTACGTATGGGGAGGCTTCGACGCCATGCGCATTTTGCCGAGAGCCTTTAACGACCAGCCTGCACAATCGAGCCGGCCCATGAGCGCTTCGGCGAGTGGTTTCGTACCCGGGAGTGGGGCAGGGGCCCTGGTACTGGAATCCCTTGAAAGTGCACAGAACAGAGGGGCAACCATGTATGCAGAGATACTGGGCGGGGAAATAAATAGCGGCGGCCAATTGGGAGAGGGTTCGATGACCGCACCCAATAGTCTCGCCGTTCAACGCTGTATCCGCAATGCCGTAACGAACTCGGGCATTTCCGCAGGTGACATCGATGTCATCAACGGACACCTAACGGCTACCTCAAAAGACGCCCTTGAAATTGAAAATTGGTGTGAAGCCTTACAGCGCAGCGGGGCAGATTTTCCCTTTGTAAATTCGTTCAAGGGAGCCATAGGCCATTGCCTAGCCGCAGCGGGGAGTATGGAATCTGTCGCCACCGTATTGCAATTTAAGGAACAGGTGGTATTCGGGAACGTAAATTGTGAGGATGTACATCCAGATATTTTAAAACATATCGCAGAAGACCGTATTCCACAAAAAACAAGGGCACATCGACCGCAAATTATCGCAAAAGCGAGTTTCGGTTTTGGGGATGTAAATGCATGTGTTATTTTTAGAGCGTTTTCAGACTGATTTGAGTGCATCGATATAGCGTTCGTTAGGCATCAATAAAAAACTATGCAAGAAAAAGAGAAATACCAAAAATTGACCGACATCGTAAAAATCTATCTACCCGATGACGTTTCGGTGACCGACATTCAAAAGGATAGCCATTTTATGAACGATCTCAACATCAATTCGGCCAACTTGGTCGATATCGTACTGGATGTGGAGGATGCTTTTGATATCCGTCTAGAGAATGAGGATATGGACCAAATGCAAACCGTTAACGATGCGATGGCCATTATCGATAAAAAATTGACAAATGGCTAATGGTGTGACTCAGAAAAACAAACTCAAACGCAACTGGTTGCTATTGGGCGGGTTTGGGACCCTATTGGTCGGAACAGGAATCAGCCTGGCCATCGAAAGTGGCTTTTTGAAGCATGAGGGTGCGGTGTGGTGGCAATGGGCTTCCGCGGGAACCGGGGCACTGAGCCTAGTCATCGTTGGGATTATTCTATTGATCAAGGCCGCTTTTGTAGAGCAACGCCTAAAGCAATAACAGATACAGCATCGTTTGTATACCTTTTAAGATGCACTATCCTCTTCCACCTCTTTAATGAGGGTAGAGGCAAGAATACCTGCAACCAAGGATACGGAAATTACAGTAAGGGAGACCCACTCGGGCAATTCCAAGTAATGGGAAAACAACATCTTTAACCCAACAAATGCCAGTATGACCACAAGGCTATAATTAATATAGCGGAACTTTTGTAACATCCTTGAAATCAAGAAATACATGGACCTAAGACCCAATATCGCTAAAATATTGGAGCTAAACACAATGAAAGGGTCCGCGGTAATCGCTAGAATAGCGGGAATACTGTCCAATGCGAACAAGATATCGGTGAGTTCGATAACGATCAAGGCTACAAATAAGGGGGTTGCCGCCGTAATGCCCATTTTCTTTACGAAAAAGTCATGCCCATGAAGCGTTGCCGTCACCGGGTACACTCTTTTAATTTGCTTGATGATAAAGGAGTTTTTAGGGTCAAAATGCTCATCATCCCCTTTCAGCATCTTAAACGCGGTGTACAATAGAAACACCCCGAAAATATAAATGATCCATTCGAACTTTGTGATCAAGGCCACCCCGAACAGGATCATCAACGCCCTAAACACGATGGCCCCTAAAATTCCCCAAAAT
>JBARCC010000228.1:0-4798 GCA_049793635.1 Maribacter sp.
GTATTACGTTAGAATTTCGCACCCCGCTTGGTGCCCATGCCCAATTGGAACCTAATGGAGCACTGGCCTTTGTGGAAAGTGATTCGGCAACGGTCAAGATTTCTACACAAGTGGTGGGGTTGACCCGAAAGGAAGTTGCAGAACGATTGGGATTGGAGGTGGAGAAGGTAAATATCGTTCCGACCTATTTAGGGGGAGGTTTTGGGCGCAGGTTACACACCCCCCATGCCGTACAGGCGGCAGTAATGTCTAAAGCGGTCGGAAAACCCGTAAAGTATGTTTTTACCAGAAAAGAAGAATTTCAACATGATATGTTTCGGCCTCCAACACACCACATCTTAAAGGGAAAGCTGAGTGCGGCCGGGTTATTGGAAGGCTTGGAACATCATTTTGTAAGCGGTGATGTCGCAAACGATTCCGCCCTAGTGCCCTCGTTACTACCACCGATCATCGGTGCAGATGTTGGTGCCGTACGGGGAGGCTTTATCCAATACACAAGTGTACCCAACTTCAGGTCGGTGTATTGGCATGTCGATTTGCCCTTTGCGACCAGTTGGTGGCGTAGTCTGGGACTGCTGGCGAATACCTTTGCCATGGAAAGCTTTGTGGATGAAATGGCGATCAAAGCGAATACAAATGCGGTTGAGTTTAGAACACTCCAGATTGCGGACGACGCCATAGGTACCCGTTTGAAAAAGGTCATTATAGCTGCTGCCGAAAAGGCCCAATATACCGAGCAAATCAGGAACGGGAGGGCCATGGGGTTGGCTGCCTCGATCGATGCCGGTACCCCCTGCGCACAGGTGGTGGAAGTATCTATTGTAAACAACGAAATTGTGGTTCATAAAGTAACCGTAGCCCTTGACCCAGGATTAGCGGTCAACCCAGATCAGATCAGGGCCCAATGCGAGGGCAGTGTCATCATGGGAATGAGTGCCGTGCTTTTCGAGCAAATGTTCGTTGAAAAAGGGGAACTGACACCAACGATTTATGGCCCCTATCAAATGGCTTTGATGAAGCATGCACCTAAAGAAATAGAGGTGGTGCTGCTTCAAGGAAAAGATACGCCCGGTGCCGTCGGCGAACCTCCTTTGGGACCTATTGGAGCTGCAATCGCTAACGCAGTAAGGCGGTTAACGGGCAAAAGATTAACGGAGCTCCCCCTGAAATTACCGAACATCGTATGATGGAATGTATCGAAAAGGGGTTTCAAAAATGTGGACTTCGGTTTCTGTTTTTTTGATCGGCCAAGTTTTTGATCATACCACCAAAGATAAAATAATGAAAGGGAACGATGCTATACCAATAAAGGCGGCCTCTTAGACCTCGGGGCCTAAAGGTTGCCGTTTGATGAAGTACATTATTTTCGTCTATTTTAAACTCCAACCACGCCTCACCGGGTAATTTCATTTCAGCAAAAAGGAGCAGTCGCCTTGCTTTTTTATCGGCAAGCAATACGCGCCAAAAGTCTAGGGCATCTCCGGCATAAATACGATCAGGATGTGTACGACCGCGTCGCAAGCCTACACCACCTGAAAGCTTATCCATAAATCCCCGTATTTTCCAAAGCCAATTTCCGTAATACCATCCAGTCTCACCACCAATGCTCCAAATGCGTTCCAATACCACTTCCGGATTGGTGATTTTTAACTTCTTAATGTCTCTAAGAATACCAAATTTAGGGACCTGAATGTGCTTTTCAAGGGTATCGTTGAACCTTCCACTTACCATGCTGTCCTTCCAACTACTAATGACCAAATTTTGTTCAATTTTTTTAAAGGCCATATCCAAGGCCTCTTTATAGGTATGGGGTTCAAAATTCAACATTTCTTGCAACCGTTTGTCTTTGGCAACCACTTCGATACGCATACTATCGACTAAATTCAACGCAAGTTTGTAGGAGGTTGAGGTTACAAAATAAAGCCAGTATGAGGAGAGTTTCGGGGTCATTACGGGTACGGTCACAATCCAATTTTTAAATCCCCTAGACTCCGCATATTTGTGCAGCATCTCCTTATAGGTAAGTACATCTTGGCCAGCGATGTCAAAACTGTCGTTATAGGTTTTTTCGTTCCCTAGCACACCGGTCAAAAAAGTCATCACGTCGCGAATGGCGATAGGCTGGGTTTTGGTCAATACCCATTTTGGGGTAATCATAAAGGGTAATTTCTCGCAAAGGTCACGGATGATTTCAAAGGAAGAACTTCCTGATCCCACGATGATACCGGCCCTTAACACGGTTAGTTGAAAGGTGCCTTTATACAGAATATCCTCTACGTTTTTTCGAGAACTAAGGTGTTTGGAAAGGTTGTCATCATTAACGATACCACTAAGGTAAATGACCTGTCGTATTTGGGTATTCGCTACGTGAAGATTAAAATTATGGGCTGTTTTCGCTTCCAGATCATCAAAATCCTGTGTCGAGGAACTCATGGAATGGATTAAAAAATAAGCGGCATCGATATCTTTCGGAAGGACTCCTTTTTGTACTTCGTCCAGAAAATCGATTTCTACCACTTCAATCTGAGCTCTGGTCTCCTTGTCCACGGAAAGTCTTGCCTCGTCGCGAACGGCGCAGACTACCTGATGCCCCATTTCCAATAATTGCGGTAGAAGTCGCATGCCGATGTAACCATTGGCCCCTGTAAGTAGTATTTTCATAAATCTTCGATAGACGTTGGCGCATTGTCGGCCTTAAAGCCCAATATCTTTTTAAAAAACTTTTGTACGGCTTTTGTGTCGGAAGCTACCTTGATGAAGTGGTTGTCGCGATATACCGAATACACCGATGCATCCCCTTTGTAAAGGGTTAGCTTGTAATAGGGAATTACCAAAGCAAAGGTTTCCAGCAACGATCGAAACCGAACAATAATTCCTTTAGGGCGCATTTCGATATTACAGGTATCACGGTTATTGTCGAGAATCAATAAATTTCTGATCTCAATACTGGTTTCCGTAATAATTAGTTTCGGGGAGCCAATACCACCCATGGCCCATCGCTCCTTTAGGGTAAAGGGTTTACCGACCTCTTCATCCACTTTACGGGTAATTTCCTTATTGTTGTACGATACGTTTACCAGCATATTCTCTTTCTTCGCAGTTTTTCCTAAAGTTAATCAAATGGCGCATGAATGCCACATCTGTTTACCTGAAAAGCCTAAAAAATGATTAGTTTTGCAGGCCTAATTAAACGTTCAAATGAATTTTCAGGAGGTCCTTTCAGATAAAGTCAAAGAAGCAGTACAATCTATTTATGGTGCAACATTACCCACGGTTGAATTTCAACCGACCCGAAAAGACTTTGAGGGAGATATTACGATCGTTGTTTTTCCGATGTTGCGTACGGTTAAGGGAAATCCAATAACGATAGGGGAGCACATTGGCGCTTATTTAGAGGAGCATGTCGATGAAGTCTCCGGTTTTAACGTAATCAAGGGGTTTTTGAACCTTGTTATCAATGATGCCTATTATCTTACTTTTTTCAACGGGATAAAAGGAAAGAATCACTTCGGGTTCATCCCTGAGTCCGGCGATGCCGTAATGGTAGAATATTCTTCTCCCAATACCAATAAACCCCTTCATTTAGGACATATCCGCAATAATCTATTGGGCTATTCGGTTGCCGAAATTTTAAAGGCATCGGGTAAAAAAGTGTACAAAACGCAGATCGTCAATGACCGAGGTATCCATATCTGTAAAAGTATGGTGGCCTGGCAACGGTTCGGAGCAGGGGAAACGCCAGGGAGCACTGGTTTAAAAGGGGATAAACTGGTCGGAAATTACTACGTAAAATTTGACGAGGAGTACAAAAAGCAGATAGCGCAAAATGTGGCCTTAGGCATTGATCCCAAAGTCGCGGAAAAGGAAGCTCCGCTCTTGGTGGAGGCCCAAGATTTATTATTAAAATGGGAAGCTGGTGATCCTGAGACCGTAGCCCTTTGGAAAACTATGAACGGCTGGGTCTATGAAGGTTTTGAAGTTACCTACGCTAATTTGGGAGTAGATTTTGACCAATTGTATTATGAAAGCGACACCTATTTGTTAGGGAAAGATATCGTAGAGGAGGGGCTTACCAAAGGAGTGTTCTTTAGAAAGGAGGATGGTAGTGTGTGGATCGATCTCACCAATGATGGCCTAGATGAAAAAATAGTGCTCCGATCTGATGGTACTGCGGTCTATATGACCCAAGATATCGGTACCGCGATACAACGCGCAAAAGACTACCCAGATGTACGTGGAATGGTCTATACCGTGGGCAACGAACAAGATTACCATTTCAAGGTCCTCTTCTTAATACTCCAAAAACTTGGATATTCCTGGGCCACCCAGCTCTACCATTTGAGCTACGGCATGGTCGATCTTCCTAGTGGTAAAATGAAGAGTAGGGAAGGCACCGTAGTAGATGCCGATGATTTGATGGCGGACATGACCCAGACCGCGGCCGATATTTCAGCGGAGTTAGGTAAATTAGAGGAATATTCGAATGCCGAAAAAGAGGTTTTATATAAAATGATCGGTTTGGGGGCGTTGAAATATTATATTCTAAAAGTCGACCCTAAGAAACGCATTTTATTCAATCCTGAAGAGTCGGTGGATTTTCAAGGGAATACAGGCCCTTTTATTCAGTATACCTATGCTCGAATACAGTCGATTCTTCGAAAAGCGGAGGGTATGGGAATCGATGCATCAAGTACGGCGAGTGTAGACCAGCTACATCTGAAGGAAAAAGAATTGATGAAGCAAATTGAGCTTTTTCCGGATACCATCCAATTGGCGGCAGCGCATTTTAGTCCTGCAC
>JBARCC010000229.1:0-3564 GCA_049793635.1 Maribacter sp.
TACGGGTGATGAACTTAAAACAGCGCCCAAGGGTTTTGATAAAGAACACCCGAACATTGACCTGATCCGGAAAAAGCAGTATACTTTCGTTAGAAATTTTACGGACGAAGAAGTAGTATCCGAAAACTTTGCCGAAACTATCAATGAAAGTTTCAAGGCGATACGGCCCTATTTTGATTTAATGAGCGCGGTACTTACTACGAATTTAAATGGGGAGTCTTTACTGGATTAATGCGGATACCTCAAAATATTGAATTTGATCTTGCAGCCGCTTAATGACCATGTTGATCATCCGTTTGTTATACGCAGAAGAATTTAAAATGTATTCTTCGTATTCGGCTACCGTAAATTGGCCGATGACCATTCCCTTTATTGAATTTCTATATTTGATATCTTTCTGTAGGGCATTGGTGATGAAGCCCATGCGCTTTTCGATATTCAATTCGTAAAAGGTATTTTTAGTTTTCTTGATGTAATTTTGGAACGAGGCCAAAAGCAAGTCGTTTTGAAACTTCAAAATAGGCCTCAGGGTACTATTTTGAAAACGCTCGTCCGTGCCAATGCCGGGTACAATTTTAGCGTTGGGAAGTACTGGGCGAATCTCCAGTAATTTTTGTGATCTCTCGTTCATTGAATACTAGTTTCTTTAAAGATAAAGATTATGCGCATCACACTTTTGCGGAAGGCTATAAGTTTTTAACGGGTTATAAACAAAGGTTCCGACCACTAGACGTCCTGAAAATTTGTTATTTTTAGACTAAGAAAACATACCTATGCAATTCGGAAAAGTAGCTCAACCGGAGCAAATCGATTTTTCATTACCCAAGGATCATAAAGATACAGCAGCCCTGCTGCACAACCTTCATGATGAAAGTCCGTTTACAGTACATGTGGGCTGTGCTAAATGGAACAAGAAAGACCTTAAGAATTTTTATCCAAAGGGAACTAAGGATGAGCTAGCCTACTATTCCTCCCAATTCAATAGCATAGAACTGAATGCGACCTTCTACCGGATATTTCCCGCGGAAACCTATCAAAAATGGAAGGAAAAAACTGCAGAGGAATTCACTTTTTTTCCTAAAATCGTTCAGAATGTAAGTCATTTAAGGCGATTGAACGAACAAGCCTACCCAGTGTTGGATTCCTACTTGGAAGTCACCTCGACCTTGGAGCATAAATTGGGAACTATTTTTTTACAGATGCACAACAACTTTAGCCCAAAGGATTGGGACAGGGTAGTGCAATTTGTGGAGCGTTGGCCCAAAGAATTTAAGCTGGCCATCGAGTTTCGGCATACAGACTGGTTCAACGAAGAAAAAGTGGCGCAAGAACTTTATCACTTGCTTGAAGAAAACCAAATTGCCAATATTTTGGTGGATACCGCTGGTAGAAGGGATATCATGCATATGAGAATGACCAATGACGAAGCTTTTATTCGATACGTGGGGGCAAATCATGTAAGCGATTATGCCCGATTGGATGAATGGGTGGAGCGATTGCTGCATTGGAAGGAGAAAGGACTGAGAAAGGTAAATTTCTTTATACATCAAAATATGGAATTGGAGTCACCCTTGTTGGCCGCGCATTTTATTAAAAAACTGAATAAGGATTTAGGATGTGGTCTGGTAGTACCAAAGAATTTAATTGATCCACCATCCTTGTTTTGAACTAAATAGTACCCTTCTTTCTATCTGAAAAATAAATCCGCCTTTTTTGAGCATTGGATTTGTACCGATCAAAAAGAATGCACCTTTATCTGATTGATTTGCAGATTTATAGTTTTAATTGTATGCAAAATGGGGGTAGAAACGGAAGTGGAGACCATTTCGGAAACCTGCCGAAAACAAAATCCTTGATTAATGATTCCTTTAAATAGCAAGTAGCGGCCTAAACGACCCTTATTTTTTCGATGTTGGCAATTCTGTTTGTTAAAACGCTTTTTGGTAGTCCACTGGCGTAGGATTCACTTTAATTTTGCATCATAAAATCACGAGTATGAGATTTCACACCAGAAAATTAGTAAAGCCAGGCGATTTAAACTCGAACGGTACTTTGTTTGGAGGTAGGCTATTGGCTTGGATCGATGAAGAAGCGGCTTTATATACCATCATTCAACTTGAAAACGGAAAAATCGTAACGAAATATATGTCCGAAATTAATTTTATGAGTGCCGCAAAAAAAGGGGACGTCATAGAAATCGGCATAGAAGTCGTAAAATTCGGCAAAACATCGTTAACGCTGAACTGTGAAGTAAGAAACAAAATGAACCATGAGACCATCGTTACCGTTGACAACATCATCATGGTCAACCTGGGGGATAACGGGAAACCCAAACCCCATGGTAAAACTAAAATAGAATTCGTAAAAGATCGTTTGGCCGCTTTAGGGGACGAAGTCTAAGATTTAGCTATGCCCTTGGCGACATTCTGCACCTCATCCAGAACCCTCAGCAGATTTCCTCCCCAAAGCTTGGCAATCTCTTCTTCGGTGTATCCTCGTTCTACCAATGCCAAAGTAACATTGAACGTTTCGGATGCATCCGACCATCCTTCGATACCTCCACCACCGTCAAAATCTGAACTGATGCCGACATGGTCGATTCCCATAAGTTTCACCATGTAGTCGATATGGTCTATGAAATCCGCAACGTTTACTGCCGGTGGAGCATCCGCTCGGTTCAAAACCAACTTTTCGCCCAGATTTGTGACCTTAGGGTAATGTTCCATGAAAGCCTCCTTCTGCGCATCGGTAAGAGTGGAGAACTGCGAACGTTCGTACCATGTTATCCCTAAGGAATCCGCCACTTGTTCATAGATCGATTTCATATAGTCGGCCCTGGCATCGTGCTTTTCGGTATTCAAGTATGAGCTAAAGGCCACCGTCTGTACTACACCACCATTTTCTTTCATCAACAGTAATTGTTCATCATCCAAATTTCTGCTGTGGTCGCAAAGGGCACGTGCAGAGGAATGCGAGGCGATGAGAGGAGCTTTTGTAAGCGCGATCATTTGCTTCATGGCCTCCTTGGAAGGGTGTGAAACGTCGATCATGATCCCGAGCCTGTTCATTTCCTTTACGGCTTCCTTCCCCAGTTCACTCATACCATGATGTAACCAAACGTCGTCGGCTTCCCCGGTATTGGAATCCGAGAATTGGCTATGACCATTATGGGCTAAGGAAATATAACGAGCACCCTTGTTATAATAGACTTCGAACTGGCCCATATCGGTGCCGATAGGGTACGCATTTTCTACTCCGATCATCGCTACCTTCTTCCCTGAGCGATGTATAGCGGCAACATCTTCTGAAGTAAGGGCGATTTGAATTTGGTCCGGCGCTATAGAATCACATAGGGCATGTATGGCCTCGAATTTTTCCATGGCGTTGCGCTTGGCCTTTTCATAACCTTCATCGGTCAGGGTATCTTGCCCGGTATACACGATGAGCCAGGTTACGTCTAAACCACCCTCTTTCATTTTAGGTAGGTTTACCTGGGTATCCAAACGCTGCGTATAATTTACGCTATCCGTAAAATTACTGACATTGATGTCGTTATGCGTATCG
>JBARCC010000230.1:0-3667 GCA_049793635.1 Maribacter sp.
GAAACCCCACCATCTACAAAGGTCAACACCTCAACACGTTCCAAATACCCCTTGGTTTTTGCCCAGGAGGTTATTTGCCGTACGGCCTCCAATTCCCCTTCCGAGACACGAGCGGACGCTACTTCGATTCGGTCCACCTTTAGTTCCTCCAACAAAAGTTTAGCGAGCGTAAGTTTTTCAGATGCAGAAAAAGACACACCCGAGGTTTGTTCCCCATCCCTCAGGGTGGTATCCATTATTTCCAACTTTCTTTTCATGGGTGTTCCCGTTAGATGGAATTATGGGTTAAAGCGGGGTGTTTTTTGCGAACGTGGCGATTTCTTCCTTGATATTCAATAGGTAATCAATGTCATCAAAACCGTTGAGCATATTATTTTTCTTATACTCGTTGATATCGAACGATTCACTTTCTCCGGTAGATAGCAAAGTAATCTTTTCTTCGGGAAGGCTTATTTCGAGTTTTGTATTGGCATCGTGCTCAATCGCATCAAATATTTTTTGAAGAAATGACGCACTTACCTGTACCGGAAGCACCCCTATATTAAGGCAATTACCTCTAAAAATATCGGCAAAGAAGCTTGAAACGACCACCCTGAAACCATAATCGTAAACTGCCCACGCCGCATGCTCACGGGAGGACCCGGATCCAAAATTTTTGCCGCCTACTAATATTTTCCCACGGTATCTATCTTGGTTCAAGACGAAATCTTCTTTGCGTGAATTATCTTGATTGTATCTCCAATCCCTAAATAGGTTATCCCCAAAGCCTACGCGCTCCGTAGCCTTTAAAAATCGCGCAGGAATAATTTGGTCGGTGTCCACATTTTCGATCGGTAAGGGAACCGCTGTGGAAGTCAATATATTGAATTTATCGTATGCCATGTTTGTTTTGTTATGGGTTGATTGGTGATGGTTGTCCGTAATTTGATTTTCTTGATCGTGGTTACTGCTTCTTTCGTTTACGATCAATACTAACCAGCAACCAATTCCATCAGTTGCCTTGGATCTGTAACTTTACCGGTAACCGCAGCGGCAGCGGCTACGAGCGGACTGGCCAATAAGGTTCTTGAACCTGGCCCTTGTCTTCCTTCAAAATTTCTGTTCGACGTGCTTACCGCCAATTTACCGGCGGGTACTTTGTCATCGTTCATGGCCAAACAAGCCGAACATCCCGGTTCACGAAGTTCAAATCCGGCTTCGGTCAAGATATCAAGAATACCTTCTTCCTTAATGGCGGTTTCTACCTTATGTGAACCAGGGACCAACCAAGCCGTCACGTTATCTGCTTTTTTCCTGCCTTTCACGATGGATGCAAAAGCCCTAAAATCTTCAATACGACCGTTGGTACAACTTCCCAAGAACACAAAATCGATAGGTTTCCCCATCATAGAATCCCCCTCGTTGAAATTCATATATTTCAGCGATTTTTGATAGGTCGTGGCACCCCCTTGCACTGCGTTCGCCATTGGAATGTCATTTGAAATTCCCATTCCCATTCCAGGATTGGTGCCGTAAGTGATCATCGGTTCTATCAGCGAACCGTTGAAGCTTAATTCCTTGTCAAAAATAGCATCCTTATCGGTGTAAAGCGTTTCCCAGTAGGCCATGGCCTTGTCCCAGTCCGCTCCTTTCGGCGTAAATTCACGTCCTTTGATATATTCGAAAGTTTTTTCATCAGGAGCGATCATACCTCCACGTGCACCCATTTCGATGCTCAAATTGCAAACGGTCATACGACCTTCCATGCTCATATCCCTGAAAATCTCCCCTGCATACTCTACAAAATAGCCCGTTGCTCCCGAAGTGGTTAGTTGAGAAATGATAAAAAGGGCAACATCTTTTGGGGTAACGCCGTTGCTCATTTTGCCATGAATGTTGATGCGCATTCTCTTGGGCTTGGGCTGCATAATGCATTGCGTTGCCAGAACCATCTCTACTTCTGAAGTACCGATACCAAATGCGATGGCTCCAAAAGCACCATGGGTAGACGTATGTGAATCTCCACAAACGATGGTCGCCCCGGGTTGGGTAATCCCATATTCAGGGCCTACCACGTGTACGATACCATTTTTTTCATGTCCTAATCCCCAATACGAAATACCATGTGTTTTGGCATTTTCTTCAAGCATTCTCAATTGGTTTGCAGATAGGGGGTCGGCAACCGGTAGGTGCTGATTTATGGTGGGGGTATTATGGTCAGCCGTTGCAAAGGTTTTTTCAGGATGTAATACGGGGATATTCCTGTTCTTCAACCCTAAAAATGCCACGGGACTCGTTACTTCATGCACCATGTGTCTATCGATGAACAAAACATCCGGACCGTCCTGTATTTTATGCACTACATGGGAATCCCACACTTTATCGAACAAGGTTTTTGTTGCGCTCATACTTTTTCTAATCTAAGTTACAAAGCTATTAAAAACAGGAGTTTTTAGGAAATTAACAGTCTACTAAATTACGATGTCCAACACCTATGCCCGTTGCGAAAATCAACTAATATACGTCCATATATTCTTGAACTTCACAAGCTGGGCGTAGTTATGGCGAATAATCAGGTTTTCAGGTTTTTCTAGCTTAGGGTCTTCTTTAAGCAATTGTATCGCATAGTACCGAGCTGTTTTCAAGATATCATTGTCCTTGACAATATCCGCAATTTTTAAATTCAAGAGTCCGCTTTGTTGGGTTCCCATAAGATCTCCCGGGCCACGCAGTTTTAGGTCTACTTCGGCAATCTCAAATCCGTCGTTGGTCGCTACCATAGTTTCCAGTCTGGTCTTGGCTTCCGCCGATAATTTATGTCCGGTCATTAGAATACAAAAACTTTGATCGGCCCCGCGGCCCACGCGACCGCGTAACTGGTGCAACTGTGATAATCCAAAACGTTCTGCACTTTCGATAATCATGACCGAGGCGTTCGGTACATTGACACCAACTTCTATAACGGTGGTCGCCACCATAATCTGTGTCTGCCCTTTTACGAAACGTTCCATTTCATACTCCTTGTCCGCTGGTTTCATTTGGCCATGTACGATGGATATTTGATATTCGGGCTGGGGAAAATCGCGGACGATACTTTCATATCCATCCATCAGATCTTTATAATCCAAGGCTTCGGATTCTTGTATCAAGGGATATACCAAATAAATCTGACGCCCTTTTTTTATTTCATCCCTAATGAACCGAAAAACTTTTAATCGATTTGTGTCATAGCGATGTACCGTTTGTATAGCTTTTCTACCGGGTGGTAGTTCATCAATGACAGAGATGTCCAAATCCCCATATAAGCTCATTGCCAATGTTCTCGGAATCGGCGTAGCGGTCATCACTAAGATATGTGGTGGATAGTCGTTTTTATGCCATAGTTTTGATCGTTGTGCCACCCCGAACCGATGTTGCTCGTCTATAATGGCCAGCCCTAGGTTTTTGTACTGTACCTTATCCTCAAGCAAAGCATGTGTACCGATAAGAATATGTAGCTCGCCGTTTTCCAGTTGCTCATGAATAGGTTTACGATCTTTTTTTTTGACGGACCCGGTCAACAAGGCACATTTAATTTGGGTGCCTTGCAGTAATTCGGATACTCCTTGAAAATGTTGATTGGCAAGAATTTCGGTGGGTGCCATCAAGCAGGCCTGAAACCCGTTATCAATGGCCAACAGCATGGTCA
>JBARCC010000231.1:0-1716 GCA_049793635.1 Maribacter sp.
AAATACTACTTCAAGATGAGCAATTTTTTTTCGACCTTAAAACAGATGGGCATCGAACAGTACGGCATCAGCATTCTGTTCGATGATGAGACGGTCAGCGTATCTGTTCTGCCCAAAACGAATGCGAAGTACAAGGCACTTCAAACCCTGAAACCACTTACCCTTAGAGGAACGATTGAAGAAGTGGACGAGAAATTCTTTCAAATCCTCCAAAAACCTTTGGAACAGACCAATGCCCTATTCAGGAACACCGTTGCCTTTGAGCAAGCATTGAAGGAAACCGAACAAAAGACCCAACAGGCCAAAAAGAAAAAGGAATCCGTTTCCAAGAAGGCGACCGAGTTAAAACAACTTTTAAAGGAGAAGGATTTTAACTCGATGGAAGACCACAAAAAGGCGACCGATTTTGCCAAAGCAATTTTGAAGATAGATCCGAACCACAAAGAAGCGCAGAAAGTCGTCAAGGACATGGCAGTGTACGAATCCCCAAATCTGTTCAGATAATGGAAGTAGCGACTATCACACGAAAGTATGTTTATCAAGACGGGAACAATAACTCCATTGAGTTGGACGACATTGATTACGATTTGAGCCATGAGCAGGTCATGGAACACTATGCACAGTTGTATGCCGAACTGACCAACGCCAATATCATGGACAAGGGTATCGTAGATGGCTACCATGAAATCCACTTCAAGACTTTGACAGGAACCAAAGGATGATGCGATGAACGTAGACGAATTTTTGAGACAAGAACAATGCACACCGAAATACAGATCGAACCTATCCAAAGAACTCGCACCGTTCCACGACCGATTGTTTCGGGCGGTACAACAGAAACACTACCAAAGGGGAACGCAAAGACCCAAAGTACTACTACCGAAAGTTTTTCCCTTTCTGACATAAGTATATCGCCCGTTCTTTCCCAACCTTTAGTTAGTGAAGAATACGAAGTGGACATGAAGCCACTTGCCCGATTAATGGTAAACGTAACCCAAAATTTTGCGGGTAATATCGACGATTGGCAATTCTCGGTTTCCGATAGTTTCGACGATTTGATACTTCGTTGTACGAACAGGCTCTCAATAAAGGGAAATATAAATCATATCGAAGTGTTACAGGACGATGCACATTTACGGCTGATTCTGAAACGGTTCATCGCCAACCGCAGTACGGTTTATCTGATTCCGATTCGCCCTGTTATCGAACTGAGACATCGAAACCGCAAACTATATCACATCCTGTTATCCTTTATCAAGAGCCTACCCTATGGGGGTCTGTTCCCAAAATATGAATCGAGAATCGATTGGTTATGGGAATTTCTTTTCGAGGACGTTGAGAACTACAGAGACAACAAGAAAATCATGAAGAACCACTCCACAACCTTCTATGCGAGGTACAAGACTTTTTTGGAAGGCTACGAAATCAGGGATTGGAAAGCTTTATTGGACAAGTACTGCCCCCGAAAACGGATTAACAAGCAGATCAAAGAACTATTGATAAAGGCAGAAACCATTGATTTTCAAGTGCCTTTTCAGTTGAGTGTCAGGGACGGGTATGATTGTGTGTTCGAGCATTGGGAATCGTTTCTTGTGGTCGATCGTACCGATAGCGCATTTTCCAATGGGTACATCCAAATGCTGAACGATTGCTCCAACGACTACGATATCATATCCACCTATCAACATACCATTGCCGAAGATGGCAATATCGAAC
>JBARCC010000232.1:0-4934 GCA_049793635.1 Maribacter sp.
CCCTGAGGAGTATCCCATTCAACCCAAAAAGCATTCTTTGGAATTTTTGAGGGAGAAAGCGCATCTTAGAATCCGTACGAATACCTTTGCGGCCATCATGCGCGTGCGCTCGACTTTGGCATTTGCCGTACATAACTATTTTAGGGAGGACGGTTTCAATTACTTCCATGCCCCTATCATTACAGGATCAGACGCTGAAGGAGCAGGAGAAATGTTCAGGGTAACTACGTTGGATGAAAAAAAACCACCCCTTACCGAAGCGGGAGATGTAGACTATAAACAGGATTTTTTCGGGAAAGAAACCAATTTAACGGTATCGGGCCAATTGGAAGCTGAGGCCTACGCTATGGCCCTAGGAAAAGTGTATACGTTCGGGCCTACGTTTAGGGCCGAGAACTCGAACACTTCCAGGCATTTGGCAGAATTTTGGATGATAGAACCCGAAATGGCATTTTTCGATCTTGCGGCAAACATGGATCTCGCCGAGGATTTTATTAAAAACGTCATTTCCTACACCTTAACGCATTGCAAGGAGGACCTCGAATTTCTAGAAAATCGATTGTTGGACGAGGAAAAAAGCAAACCGCAGGTCGAGCGTAGCGATATGGCCTTGATCGAAAAATTAAAATTCGTGGTTGACAACAATTTCAGAAGAGTGAGCTATACCGAAGCCATCGATATCCTGAAGAACTGTAAACCGAATAAAAAGAAACAATTTCAGTATCCCATCGAAACATGGGGAACAGACCTTCAAAGCGAGCACGAACGGTATCTTGTAGAGAAGCATTTTAAATGTCCGGTCATCCTTTTCGACTATCCCGCTAAAATTAAGGCATTTTACATGCGCCTCAACGAAGACGGTAAGACGGTAAGGGCAATGGACATCCTCTTTCCGGGTATCGGTGAAATAGTAGGTGGCTCTCAACGCGAAGAACGCTTAGACGTGCTCAAACAGAAAATTAAAGATTTAGGGATCGACGAGAAAGAACTGTGGTGGTATTTAGACCTTCGTAAGTTCGGCACCGCTGAACACAGTGGGTTCGGACTCGGTTTCGAACGTTTGGTATTGTTCGCTACGGGTATGGGTAATATCAGGGATGTCATCCCCTTTCCAAGAACGCCGCAGAATGCAGAATTCTAAGCTGATTTTATCTAAATAGTTCCTCGGTGGCTCCGCCAAAGTGTTTCCGGTTCACCTCTCCTCTTGCATCCGACGAGCGTAGTGGGAGGAATGCACAAGGTCAGGACCGGAATTTTAGGCAGTTCTTGGTGAGGTAACAAATAATCCCGAAATTTTCCGGGACGGTTTTGGACCCCAAGGCCAAAATGAAACCACCGAAATACCGCTGCGGCTTGCCTCGGGGATAGTCGGTTTCAAGAAATTTTTTATTTACTTTTACAGGTACTAGATACAAGTAATGTTAAAACAACACCTACAATTTAAGCTATCCCAAAAGTTATCGCCTCAGCAAATTCAACTGATGAAGCTGATCCAATTGCCTACCCAGGCATTTGAACAGCGTTTGAAGCAAGAATTGGAGGAGAACCCGGCGCTAGAAACCGGAAAAGAAGAATCAGAATCGCTTTCGGATGAATTCGAAGATGATTATGATCAAGAATCCGACAACGAGACCATCAATACCGATGACATTAATATCGATGATTATCTGAGTGATGACGAAATTCCTGATTATCGAACAAAAGCAAATAATTACAGTACAGATGATGAAGAGAAGAGCGTTCCCTACGCGGCGGGAATTTCGTTCAATCAATACCTCATCAACCAACTCAACACCGTTTATTTGAGTGACGAAGAGTGGACCATTGCCGAATTTTTGGTAGGCAGCATCGATGAAAGCGGATATATCCGCAGGCCATTGCCCGATATTATGGACGATTTGGCCTTCACTCAAAATGTGTATACCGACGAGAAAACCATTTCGAAAATTCTAAGGATCGTTCAGGAACTCGATCCACCAGGTGTGGGAGCTAGATCCTTGGAAGAGAGTCTGATCATACAACTAGAACGCAAAGAAGTGACCCCAAGTATCGAATTGGCCACGACCATCCTTAAAAAATCTTTTGATCATTTTACAAAAAAGCACTATCAAAAATTAATTCAAAAGCATAACATCACCGAAGACCAATTGAAAGATGCCATCGGTGAAATTGAACGTTTGAATCCCAAACCCGGGGGCTCTTACTCCGGCAATAACCGCATCGTGGAACACGTGGTTCCCGACTTTGCGATCCGCATCGTGGAAGGGGAATTGGAACTCACCCTCAACGGACGAAATGCACCTGAATTGCACGTCTCTAGAGAGTATAGCAATATGCTCAAGGGCTATAAGGAAGCGAAGGAGAAGTCCAAATCCCAAAAAGACACCGTACTGTTCATCAAACAAAAACTAGATGCGGCAAAGTGGTTTATCGATGCCATTCGGCAACGTCAGCAAACGTTATTCATTACCATGAATTCAATCATGAATTACCAAGAAGAATATTTTCTAACGGGTGACGAACGTAATCTGAGGCCCATGATCTTAAAAGATATCGCCGATGAAATAGGAATGGATGTCTCCACCGTATCGAGGGTCGCCAACAGTAAATATGTAGATACCCCCTACGGCACAAAGTTGATCAAGGAATATTTTTCAGAATCGATGAAAAATGAACAGGGAGAGGATGTTTCTACGAAAGAAATCAAAAAAATTCTAGAAACCGTTATTGAAAACGAAGCGAAAAAAAAGCCGCTTACCGATGATAAACTGGCCGCTATCTTAAAAAAGAAAGGGTATCCCATTGCCCGAAGAACCGTTGCCAAGTATAGAGAGCAATTGTCGATACCCGTTGCACGTATGCGAAAAGAGATTTAATGAAAGAATGCTCCCAAATCATCTCCTACCTGTTACATCCCCTATTTATTCCAATTGGTGGTACGGTGTGTTATTTTTTAATTACCCCAAAATATACCCCTTTAGAAATCCAAAGTGCCAATATCCTACCCATTTTTATCCTCACGGTCATTATCCCCATCGTCACTTTTTTTATTCTCAGAAACATCGGTTTGGTGAGCTCGGTTTTTCTTGAAAATGCGACGGAACGCAAGTATCCGCTTTATATTCACATTTCCCTGTTGCTTTTGATACTTTACCAGGTAATCCCCAATAATTATGTAAGTGAAATCTATTTTTATTTTGCCGGGTTACTAGGGGCGGCGATGACCTGCCTGCTGCTCCTATTATTCAAATTTAAAGTCAGTTTGCACATGGTTGGCATAAGCGGGCTTCTCATGTTCCTCATCAGTTTGAGTATCCATTTCGAAATTAACCTGATCATCGCCATAAGCATGTTGATCATACTCACAGGGGGTGTCGCCAGCGCTAGGTTATACTTAAATGCGCACACCAAGTTAGAAGTACTTATAGGGTTGATGGTGGGTATGCTCTCGCAACTATTAACCGTACAATATTGGCTATAGGATATAGAAGATGAGCCCTATCTGTAGTGGTCTATATTGCAAAACCTCCCCATTTACCCTAGCATTCCCATCGAAAAGATCACTAAGCGCATAATAAGCATGCAAATTGAAGGTATTATACCCGAAGCTTAGGGTAAGACCGTATTGAAATCTGGAAAGGTCCGTATTGTCAAATCCGTCACTTGTTAGATCTGTGACGAACTTGGAGCGCGCGCCAAGAACGTAGGCCGCCTTTACCCCGGCATATACCCTCCAAAATTTATACTCCTCGGGGTTTGAGTTACGCCATCTAAATTCTAGCGGAAACTCCAGTAGATGGGTTTCAAGCTTACTCCTATTTATGGTATCCTGTATGCTATACACTATGGCTCCATCCACCTCATTGGCTACAAGATTAGAATAATAACTGTTCAATGCCAGACCTGCTCCGATACCGATAGCACGTGTTCTCGCTTTATTTAACGGTATATCCTTAATTATCCCTGCCAAGAGTCCGTAAGATAGATTGCGTTGGTCTGTGCCGTCAGGATTATTTCTAACGAAATTATACGTTAATCCCAAATAAAACTGATCTTCAAAATACCTTAGATTTGCAGTACTATCTACGTTCATCTGGCCAAAAGCACAATAGTGTACCGTAAAAAAAATCAAGAGAATACCAAATCGTCGCATGCGGTAAATGTACTAAAAACAAAAAACGCTTCACTGTAGGTGAAGCGTTTTTTAATGGTTTTGTATGACTAACTAACTATTGTAAATTGTTGAAGGCATCCCCCTCGTAAGTGGTATAGTTTACCTTTAATGCATTAACTTTTCTCAACTCTAACTTGATATCGGAAAGAAGACCCATACTCGCGTTCTTATCTACCTTTAACGCAGTAGTCAGAACATTCTGAAGCTCTTGTGGTTTTTTGGCACGTTCACTCAAAATATAATCCCCAACATCTGATGGACTAGAAAATTTATCGTTCAATTGTATTTTAGGTTCCGTACCAAACGTTTTCTCATATTCCTTGGTAGGTTTACCTACATAAATATAGATAACGCGGTCTTTCTTCTCTAGCTTTTTAACTTCACTGGCATTTGGCAATACGTTCTCTACCTTTAAGGAACTATCTTTCATTACCGTTACCGTCATAAAGAAAAACAAAAGCATAAATACAATGTCAGGAAGTGATGCAGTAGATACCGCAGGTACTGCTCCGTCTTTTTTCTTTGCAAATTTTGACATAGTGTTACGTTTATATTTTATTAATTCGTTGAAGTTTCGGCCTCAGATAGCTTTTGTGGGAACAATTCTTGTATACGAGTAACCATTTCCTTTAACTCATCCTTCTTGGAATCGGAAGTCTCAGGATTCAGGTATTGTGCTTCCATATCAACGTAATCCTTACCGTATAAGCGTTGGGATTCTCTATTCCTGAGCTCGTTATAGGCTCCCACCAATTCGTTC
>JBARCC010000233.1:0-1710 GCA_049793635.1 Maribacter sp.
AACCGATAAAAAAGTGGAACCTTCAGAGGCCCAAGAGCTAGAAGTATCCGTTTTGGAAAACATAGCCAACGCGCATGGTTATGAACATTGGAAAGAGGTATCAAGCTTAAAATTCACGTTCAACGTAGACCGAGATTCTTCACATTTCGAACGAACTTGGTTATGGAAGACGGGCTCGAACGAGGTGACCATGATGACCAGCAAAGACACCATCAAGTACGATAGAAAAGCTGTTGATAGCACGATGATCGCTACAGATGGAGGCTTTGTAAACGATAAATTCTGGCTATTGGCGCCTTATCAACTGGTATGGGATCAACACAATTTTACGTTCGAGCATACCGAAAATGTAGCAGCACCTGTCTCCAAAACTCCAATGCACAAATTGACCACAGTGTATGCAAACCAGGGTGGCTATACTCCAGGGGATGCCTACGATTATTACTTTGGTGACGATTATGTAATCAAAGAGTGGGCCTACAGAAAAGAAAACCAAGCAGAACCCAATATGGTGACGACTTGGGAAGACTATAAAACGCTGAATGGTCTACAGATCAGTGCTATGCACAAAAGACCGGACACCAATTTCTCATTATACTTTACTGGCATTGAAGTAAACTAATGGTTCTGCAGTGATTACTGTGCTTCTAAAGCGACTGCATTTATGAAATATCTGTTTCATATACTGTTGTGGGCCCAATTTTTGGGTTACGCACAACATGAATTGGGAGGATTGGTTTTGGACGAAGCCGATAAATCCCCATTGGAATTCGTGGGCATCTACAATACGCTAGACCATACGATGACCAATGCCGATGGGCGTTTTTTATTCTCATCCCGTTCCGATTCCGTGATAGTCTATAGACCTGGTTACGGTAAACTTAGTACCACGTTCCAAAACATAAAGGACACGATATACCTTAGTAAAAGTGTTTTGGAACTGAACGAAGTCACGGTAACCAATGCAAAACCGCTATGGCAAAAAGTTAAGGATTCCATAAAAACGAACTACGCCTTATATCCGTTTAAAGAAAAATTTCTAGTGCGATGCATGCTACGATACAATGGTGAAATTACGAGAATACAGGACATGCAGGGGAAAGTGGAACGGAAAACGCTATTGTACACCCAAGAAATTGAAGCTGATAAAAATGATTTCGCGGTAGAACTGACCAATATGCGCAAGGTGGGATTGGTGAGGGATGAAAATGATGTTTATTTTATATTCGATTCGTTCTATGGCCTATTTATGAGTCTAATACCAATGAACGCGACCGGTGATGCTTTTGATTTGACCGAATCTTCTTTTGAAAATAACAGTAAGATAAAATTAGCTTTTACAACAAGTCCCTCCCTTACTAATGAAAAAACCTACGGTCACTATATCATCAACGCAACCAATAACGCAATGGAACGGTTTTATATGGTTCAGGAATTCAGCGACAATCCGTTTAAAAAAAGTGGGAAATCAAGATATAGAACTGTATTTACCGAACGAGAAATTTCGCTTAAACAATCTCCAAAGAATTCAAAGTATTATATTGAATCCTCTAAGTATAATGTAAGGGTTGAGTCGACCGACGAAACCAACACATTTACTTCCTTTTATGATGTTTCCTTTATCATGACCACTACAGACAATGAGGGCGATTATGAGGTGAAAAAGAATGTAAGTACCTCCAAAGACTTATTCAAAATAAACCACACCTA
>JBARCC010000234.1:0-2648 GCA_049793635.1 Maribacter sp.
TTTCATACGCGTTCCTTGTCGGCTTGCCCCTAAGTAGTCGACAATAAGCCCGCTCTCTCAAGTAGGGCTTCTACCTTGGGTTCGGCACCTCTAAATCTTTTATAAAGTGTCATCGGGTTTTCCGTTCCACCTTTCGAAAGCACATGTTCCTTGAACAGGGTGGCCACCTCGGTATTGAAAATCCCTTTCTCCTTAAAATAGGCAAACGCATCTGCGTCCAGTACCTCTGCCCACTTGTAACTATAATATCCGGAAGAATATCCTCCTTGAAAGATATGTGCAAATGCGGTACTCATGCAGGTTTCTGGGGCGTCTGGATAAAGACTTGTGTTTTCGAACACCTGCTCTTCATGCAGTTTTACATGATCTATGGCAGAAGGATCCACGCCATGCCAAGACATGTCCAAAAGTCCAAAACTGAGTTGTCTAAGGGTGGCCAAACCTTCTTGAAACGTAGACGACTCCTTGATTTTTTGAACCAATTGCATGGGAATCACCTCACCGGTTTTATAGTGTTTGGCGAACAACTCCAAAGCTTCCTTTTCATAGCACCAATTTTCCATGATCTGTGAAGGCAGTTCCACAAAATCCCAATACACCGAGGTGCCCGATAGGCTAGGGTAGGTGGTATTGGCCAACATACCATGCAGGCCATGACCGAATTCATGAAAGAGTGTCGTTACTTCCGTAAACGTGAGTAACGAGGGTTTTGTTTTCGTGGAGGGTGTAAAGTTACAGACATTTGAAATATGGGGGCGTACATTTTCCCCGGCCCTTTTCCATTGCGATTTGTATGAGGTCATCCATGCGCCGCCCCGTTTACCGGAGCGTGGATGAAAATCTGCGTAGAAAATGGCGATAAAGTTATTTTCTGTGTCGACCACCCTGTACGTTTTTACTTCCTCATGGTATCGGTCGATATCCGATACCTCGGTAAAGCGCAACCCGAATAATTTTTCGGCTACCTTGAAAACACCATCAATAACATGTTCTAGTTTAAAATAGGGCTTCAACTGTTCGTCATCAAAATCAAAGAGCTCCTGTTTCAGTTTTTCCGAGTAATAGCTTCCGTCCCATTTTTCCAATCGGTCGATACCATCCCTATTTTTTGCAAAATGCTCCAATTGTTGGTATTCGCGTTCTGCGGCCGGCTTTGCTTTTTCTAAAAGCTCGTTCAAAAAATCGTGTACCTTTTTCGGTGTTTCCGCCATACGCTCCTCCAGCACGAAATCGGCATGGGTTTTATACCCTAAGAGGTTGGCACGCTCAAAACGTAATTTTGCGATTTCAAGTACGTTTTGCTGATTGTCCAACGTATCGTTCTTGAAGCACCTACTTCCAAAAGCCAAGGAAAGCTCTTTGCGCAATCCTCGATGTTGTGCATATTTCATAAAGGGAATATAGCTGGGATAATCAAGGGTTATCATCCATCCCGATTCCTTTCCCTTTGAAATCGCCATTTGGGCCGCTGCCTCTTTGGCACCGTCGGGTAACCCTGCCACCTCCGATTCTTCGGTGAGGTACATTTGGTATTTGTTCGTTTCGGCCAATATATTTTCACCGAAGGTAAGTTTGAGTTTGGCCAAGGCCGCATCGATTTCCCGTAAGCGTTTCTTTTTATCCTCGGATAAATTCGCCCCGTTTCGACTAAAGCTCTTGTATTTTTTATCTAGAAGTGTGTGTTGTTCTACCGATAGCTGTAAGGTTTCTTTTTGCCCATATACCGTTTTGATCCGTTTGAACAGCTCTTCGTTCAAGGTGATATCGTTCCCAAATTCTGAAAGTAGCGGAGAAACTTCTTGTGCTATCTTCTGAATTTCTTCATTGGTTTCGGCCGAATTCAAGTTAAAAAATACACTTGAAATCCGGTCCAATTGCTGCCCGGAAAATTCTAGGGCTTCAATGGTGTTTTCATAGCTCGGGGGATTGGGGTTCGAGGTGATGGCGGCAATTTCTGCACGGGCGTCGTCCATGGCCTGTAAAAACGCGGGTTTGAAATGTTCGTTTTTTATGCTCGAGAAAGGTGCGGTATCAAAAGGGGCTAAAAGTGGATTCATATTTTAAAAAGTTCAAGTTCAAGTTCAAGTCCAAAATAAATCAAACTGGAAAAATACTAGTTATGTTCATTAAAATGGAGGGCTTAATTTTTAGATTGAAAAATACACAGGCCGCCATCAGAGTAAAAGTTCCCCTTTTTGGGGCTAGGGGGCTTTTTTTACCTTTTCGGCTCCTTCAATTACTTTTTTTTTCAATTCTTCTTTGTACTGGATTATTTTATTCAGCACATCCTTATCGGAAGATCCAATGATTTGAGCAGCAAGGATACCTGCATTTTTTGCGCCGTTCAAGGCCACGGTCGCCACGGGTACGCCCCCTGGCATCTGCAGGATGGAAAGGATAGAATCCCAACCGTCGATTGAATTGCTGCTTTTTATGGGCACCCCGATGACCGGCAAAGGAGACAGGGAGGCCACCATGCCCGGCAAGTGCGCTGCCCCGCCTGCTCCCGCAATAATGACCGAATACCCATTGATATGGGCGTTTTTACTAAAATCGAAGAGTTTTTCTGGGGTACGGTGTGCAGAAACGATGTCTACATCTACCTTGATATCAAATTCCTTCAAGATTTCGATGGCTTCCTGCATGAC
>JBARCC010000235.1:0-7612 GCA_049793635.1 Maribacter sp.
AAATCAGGCAGCACATGTGATTGAAGGTCTACCGCAAAAACGGTGTTGTCAGAACCAACGGTCGGTTCAAACGCATAAAAGTCGGCAATATCGGCCGTGGTGCCCATAGAACCCGGAGCATCAATATGATCTGCCGCTACTAAAAGAACCCCTACGAAGGCCAATGCCCCAAGTCCCATAAACAATTTTGATTTTTTCATTATTATATTTTTAGATTAGAATCACCCTTACTTACGGAGTAAAAAACGAAAGGTTCAGTTTTAAATGTTAATTTTTTTTTGAGGCAGTCTTTTCTGTTGATAAAGTGCAAATGAAGAGGCTGTCATAGAAACCTGATATGAACTTACGGTCATATCGAGCGCAGTAGAGATGTATTCAAAATAAGCTGTAATGGTGCTCGACGAATGCAAGTCTTGATCATATTCGTTAGGCTCAAATTAATAGTGGAACAGCCTTTATAGGCAGCCTTTTTACCTCATCCAACGAAAGATAGGTTAGAAACCGCGAGGCCTAGCCGTCGGGGAATTCTTTACATCACCGGCCATGTATTCGTTTTCCAAAGAGGTACCTTTCCTAAAAACAGCACCTTATAATTCCCTAACTTTGCACTCTTAGAGGATACGAATATGAACCCGTCAGCAGTTGGTTGGATAGAAAAATATGGCTCGGTCGTTCAAAGACACCATAACGCATATCCCGATTTTGAGACCTTATATGACGCCTTGAAAAAAAGTGGGTTCGTGTATGGATTAAATTCAGGAATCCCAGATTTTATTCTTCCTGAACATTCCCTTTCCGAAGATGAAAAGGCAAAGATCAATTTACTGCATGCCCTCTATTTTACGTTTAGGCTTCATGATACTACCCGAGACTTTTCTTCGTTCACCGAAGAGGTATACACCTTTTATCAATTACTGAAAATCAACAAAACGAAATTTTTCGATAGCTTGTGGACCGCCAATAAAACCTCTACTAAGCTTGAAAAACTAATGTCTTCACGCATTTACATAGAGGATAATATCTTTAGTAAAACCTTTAATAGTCTCATTACCAATTCCCTGCTTTTTATCGACGTTCTTCTTTTTAAACAGTATTTGAAGCAAACCGAGGGGCTCAAAGCCAGGGCCGAAGAGATAGAGTACTTGGCGATCAATATTACCTATCATGCGCTGAGCTCTAAAGAAAAGGGAAAACGGCACAACAAGCTCGCCCAATTGTTGGCCGCTTCATTGACCTACATTACCAGCGCAGACCATTCTTTTGACGGTACGTACAGAGATGTACTCTTGCGAACGACCGATCGGTACGAGAACCAATATTACCTGGATATGGCTTGCCTTACCGTGTGGGAAGACCACTCGTTGGACTATACCGAATCTGAGTTCATTTTTGGAATCGGAAAAGATTTAAAATTCGATACGGAGACGATTTCAAGTGCCATACAGGATGTTACCCGATTCTTTACCTTGAACCTAGCGGTGATCCCGTATTTAAAACATAAAAATCTAGCCCATCAGTTTTATGATAGTTTGGGAAAAATCGTTAAAAAACTCATTCTTAGGAACAGTAAACGTTTGCTTAAGGAACTCTCCCAAAGTGCCGAGTTAGTAGGCTTGTTATCGAAGTCGACCGTTCGTGACCTCACGGGAGAAGAGAAGAAGAAAGTACAAAATCAGCTTTTGGATATTTTTAAAAGCATTCCTTCCTTGGCGATTTTTATTCTTCCCGGCGGTGCCATCCTCCTGCCCATATTCATCAAATTGATTCCAAAGCTGCTGCCCTCGGCCTTCGATGAGAATCGGGTGGATGAAGACGTAACGTCCATCGAGAAAAAATAAAGATGCATCGCTCTGCACTCTGGGCTATTCCAACCATAATTTAAAATCCTTAACCTTTTCCCTGCTCACGATAATTTCGAGCTGGGGGTTATTTTTGAGCTTGATCTGTAACCTGGAATTGGTGTAAGAAATAATGTCCTTTATACAATTGATATTTACATAGTATTTGCGGCTTACCCTAAAAAAATCTTTCGGGCTCAATTCCGCTTCCAATTGCTCCAAGGTGGTGTCCAGCAAATAATTCCGACCTTCGAGGGTTGCGGCGTACGTCCCTTTATTTTCACTATAAAAACATTCTACATCTTCTGCATTGATGATTTTTAAATGTTGCCCAATCTTAGCGGTGAAGCGCTTTTTATACTCCCGTTCCAACGGGTTTACCAACAATTTTTTGATATCCTCAAAATCCAAGGCGATCGTATTCGGTTTTGCGGATGCCTTGAACCTTGTTCTATATTTTTTTACGGCAGCCTCTAAATCTTCATCGTCGATGGGCTTTAATAGATAATCGATACTGTTGAGCTTGAATGCTTGCAAGGCATATTCATCGAATGCAGTCGTAAAGATGATGGCGCTATGCACCTCTATAACATCGAAGATTTCAAAAGACAAGCCATCCGAAAGTTGGATGTCCAGAAAAATCAGATCAGGATGTTCATTGTTTTGAAACCACGTTATGGCTTCTTCGACGGAGTGCAACATGGTAGAAACGTTCACATGTAGATCGGCCAACATTCTGCCCAATCTACGTGCCGCGGGTTTCTCGTCCTCTATGATGATGGTCTTCATGGTCGGTTGGTGTTATACGGTGTAGTTAAAATTTCTCGGATTCCTTTACCTCTTCCTGAACGTATTTTTCGATTTGGCGTTGTTCCCAGTCGTTCAGCAACACGTTGAAATTCCCAAACACTTTTATAGCATGTATACCCAGTATACCGCCCCAAACAATGGTAGTCCCGTAGACATTCCAGTTTATCCATTCTAACACATCAGGGTTACCCAGCGCATTTTTACTTAAAAGCACAAAAGTAAACTTGTCCCGAAGCAAATACAATAGGCTATTTAGGATGACATAGACCATTACATGGTTATAAAAGCGACGTAGGGAAGCTACTTTTAGCTTCGCCCTTTCGTATTTTGAAAAGGGTAGCGTATTCATGTCGGTAGTATTTAAATGTTTCATTAAGTGCTTTATTTAAACTTTTCAGATTCCTTTACATCTTCCTGAATGTATTTCTGAATTTGGCGTTGCTCCCAATCTTTCGAAAAAAACGGATTGTAATTGAATACCTTGATTCCGTGAAATGCAAGGCCAATCCCCCAAAAAAACGCGGTCGAAAATGATCCAAAACTAAAAAATGCCCTTTCAAAAGATTCTCCCCCGTTCATGCGGGCCATAATCGTCAACGTACTGATCAGTAGATTTATGGCAACGAACACCGTAAGATGAATATAGAACCCCTTCAGTTCCTTTACTTTGTTCTGGGCACGTACTAATTTATCTTTTTGTTCGAACTCGTTTATTTCCATGGCCGCTTATTTTCGTTCTGTTGCATATATTCTTGAATCTTACGTTCTTCCCAATTCCGACCCATAAAAGGATTCAAGTTAAAAATTTTAATGGCTTTTAATGCCAAACTGATTCCCAAACCGAACACGACCCATAAAAACCAGGGATAGGCCCATTCATTTAAATAATAGTTTATAGCTGCCACAATAATAATCGTGATAAGGGATGATTGCACTTTGCCATAAAATTTCTTGATTTTTTCTACCCGTGCCTTGGCTCTTTCGTAGGTATTGTTTTCCATGATCGTCCTATTTTAAATTTCAGGATTTTGCATGTATTCCTTGATTTTTCGCTCTTCCCAATTTTTTCCAAAAATAGGATTGTAGCCATACACGCACAGCCCGTTCATCAATAAACCAAAACCCCATCCGAGCGCAGGAAAAATGACCCATGGAAAATTGGTGGTTCTATAATTGATGTAGGCCAGCACGGGGATTACAATACAGTAGGCCAATAGGTTTCCATAAAATCCTTTCAGATCTGCTACTTTTTCCTTTGCCTTTTGGTACTTTACATGCTGATCGTCACTAAGTGCGGTTTTCATATTGATGATTTTAAAGATTACTACTATGTTATTACTATATCAAATGTCACCAATAACGTCAAGTTAAAAAAAGATGAACTACCCAGTTGTAACATTTAATGGATGAATTGTAACGTACAGCGCCATTATTGAAGTATTGCGTATTACTTTGAGATAAACGGTCATTTTGACATTTATGAAGAACGCTCTTTATTTTAGAAATTTTGAACTCTAGTGCCACCCTATCTCCTCTTGTACCAAAATGGATAAAAACAGTTTTTAGTGGATAATTAGCCCGTTGTACATTATCGATTTTAAATAGTGAACTTTCGTTTCGAGTGCTTTCTTTTTTTGATTTTTCATTAAAGAATCCATTTCCTTCTGGCGAAGCGGGTATCGAGAACAGGTTTAACCCGTAAAGGTTCTCGATACGTTTTTTCTTCTTTTCAATCAGAAAAACCTTCGAACGGACATAAGAAACCAATAGACTACTCCAAAATGCGCAACGGGTAATCATTATAATCTGAATACATAAGTATACTATTTACATCTATGCTGCTTATGCTATACCATAGGCCTTTAAGGCACTATCGATTTGTTGCTTTTCAGTAGTTTCCGGAAACAGTAGGTATCTAGGTGCA
Source organism: Maribacter sp. (assembly GCA_049793635.1). Lineage (GTDB taxonomy): Bacteria > Bacteroidota > Bacteroidia > Flavobacteriales > Flavobacteriaceae > Maribacter. The sequence continues at coordinate 4,573 of JBARCC010000235.1, forward strand.
ATAATGGGTTTCACCGTACGTACTGTGATTTTAGTAATGGTTTTGAACGGGAATTTACCACCTGTCATTTTCAACAGAATTGTTTCCATCGCTAAAAATTCCCCGTTATTTTTATCAATAATTTCTGCTTCGCCTTTTAATTGAAAACCCTTCTGAGATAGAATGTTGATAAAACTGACGCATACCTTCGCATTGGTTCGGATATTCCTTACGGTTTGTGGAGATGCAATGTTCGCGACAATAATCTTATCCTCTTCGAAATGATTGAATATTTCCTTTGGCGAAACATTGGGCATCTGGTCTTCCGCGGTGGTCGCCAACCAACACAATACGCTTTCGCTTATAGATTGCTTTATTTCTGGGGTTAACTGCATGTTCTTAGGGTTACCTTTAAAATTAACTAATTCGTTTAAAGACCACCAAGTATCTAACTCAAGGTGGCTGCGCAACAAAAACCTAGACCTGCCAGGGGGCGGGTAGGAACCATACCCTATTTTATTCTTATTAGTGCCTTGGTTCTTGATGAATTGATTTCCAGAACGCTATACCCGAGTCCAAATCAATGGAAAATGCTAAAAATTGCACCCTAGATGAGGGATTAAAAGTGCTCATCTTCCATAAATTGTTTGATTTTCCGTTCCTCCCATCGTTTCCCAAAAAGTGGATTATACCCATAGGCTTTAAGGCCATGGCCCAATAGACCGAAACCCCATCCCAATGCAGGAAACACCACCCAAGCAAAACTCGTCGTCCTATAATTGATAAACGCTAAGAAAGGGATGACTAGACAATATGCCGTTAGGTTTCCGTAAAATCCCTTGATGGCCTCTACCTTCTCCTTTGCCTTCTCATACCGCTTATCGTGGATAATCGTCTGTTGGGTTTCCCTGAAGGCAATTTGACTGGTTAAAATCGGAAGCCGTACCTTAAATTCGGAGGTCGTTTTAAAAATCTGCATTTCCTTTTTGGTAAGAATGGCATACCGCTGACGGATATTCTGTAACCCCACCCCACTACTCTTTTTCACCACCTGCTTTTCCTGCAGATTGTTGGTCACATATAAATACCCCTCTTCCTCATAAATTTTAATGTGCAACGGTTTGGTTGCGGTGACCACATTGTGTTTAACGGCATTCTCCAGCAATAACTGTAACGAAAGCGGAACGATCTTCGCCTCAGGGTCTATCGAATGGTCAGGAATTTCAAAGACGATACTATCCTCGAACCTCATTTTCAAGAGCCGTACATAGGTCTTTGCAAATTGAAGTTCCTCATCGACCGAAATCAAGTTTTTACTTTTTTGCTCTAAAACGTAGCGGTACACTTTCGAGAGTGATGTGGTAAATTTTTGGGCCTGCGCCGGATCTTCCTCGATAAGACTGGTCAAGACATTTAAGCTATTGAACAGAAAATGCGGGTCTAATTGATTTTTTAGGGCATCGAATTTTGCAGAAGCCGAGCCAGCAATAATTTTCTGTTCCTTTACCTTGGTGTCCTGTAGCGCTTTATAGAAATAAAAGGCATGTAAAATCGCTGACACGAGAATAGCAATAATTAGGGTAAATACATAGCTTCCTAAATTTTCGCTTTGTAAAAACTGCGCAAACGAATTTCCGTAGATGCCAACCTCCACCAATATCCTTGCTAGGCCGAATGACAATACGGTGAGTGCAATAGAACCGATCGCACCAAGCCATAAACGTTTTTGGGTTTCTTTTTCCCAACTGTATTTTTTGGTCAGATAGGCATTGTAGTAGGCGTTGACCAACGTGATGATAAATGCATAGATAAAAGAGACTCCGGCACCTTCAAGCTCATTGATCCACACAATACCCTGGTTAAACGCAATTACCAAATTGATGAGCGTAATCCCCAAGGTGATATAAAGACTTATCTTAAGTACCGTTCTTATATTTCCAATGTCCCTTGCTTTGTTCAAAATGAAATTTCTTTAGTGGTACCGAAAACCTTTGGTAGTTCGTCAACTACCTCAGGGCCAAACCTCGAGGCGTTGAACGAAAATTTATGTACATTCTTGCCAGAAGCCTGGCGGTTCGAAACGTAGGCTTCCAAGCATTATCGCTACATCATCGGTTAAAATTAAAAGAGTTTTTTTAATAAACGATTTATTCACAGGTTTCTAGTATTGCCTCAGCTCGTTCTTGACCCCAGTTCGGATGAAATTCGCTTGCTGGTTTAAAGGTAGCGAAAAGTTGCAACGAGCGTGCTACATCTGCACAGTAGGGTGCGGTATCCTTTCCAAAATAGGTAGCGGTGCCCATGTCCCATTGCGCCTTCGAAAACACAACTCTTGGATTTTCGGGCGCTAGTTGAAGTGCCTCCGCATAAAGGCTCGCTACTTTTCCAGATAAGGACATTCCGTACGTTGCACCGTCAAAGGCAATCCAAGCAGTATACAGCATTGCTTGCTGTACCAGTATTTCAGGGTTACGTGTGGATATGGCCTTCGCTATATCTAGAAATTCCTGAGCGGTATCTAGCTGTTGCTTTAGTGTATGTTCCTCTTTTTCCCCAAAAGAGCGTATGGTATTGATTTGAGCCACATAATAAAAAGGCAACCAGTTATCTGGTTCTGCTACACTAATACGTTCGAACATGTTTACCGCTTCTGCAATATTCCCTTCCTTCCAACTTAAAAATGCCTTCCGCATTCCCTTCTCATAATTTTGCTGTGCCATGCCCAACGAAACGATGAGCAATCCGATGAATAATGCTATTTTCTTCATGTTATTCTTATTTGAATTTGTTTTCGTTTTAAAATATTTCTACGTTGCCTCAGGGCACGTCTGCCCGTTCGGCGATCAAAAAAAATCATCTAAAAACCCGATGTCCCTTTTGGTGTTCACTGGCCCATCTAGTTCGTTACGTGCACATCTGGGCTGTATCCATGAAATATTGACCAACTGCAACCCTGAGGTTACCGACCTAGTCGATTGGGTACGTAAGCTTGCAGCCATGGAATGCATTAGGACTAGCCTCAATATTTTCATTTTTCATACCTTAAAAAGTTGTATTTAGT
>JBARCC010000236.1:0-3318 GCA_049793635.1 Maribacter sp.
CGGATATCTTTTTTCTGATGATTTCCGCCTGAGCGTCTCTAAGCTCGTACTCCTTGGCTACAATAGCGGCTCTTCCTAATTTGAAAGCTTGAAAGATCTCATCCGCAATTCCTGCAAAATCGTCATCTCCTTCAACCCTACCGATATATTTGTTCAAAAAACTGTCCGCTCCTAAATCGGCATTGGGATTTTCGATCGCTGCGTTAAGACCATAGACGTATCCGTATGCCTCATCCCATTTATGCTCCATATTGGTATAAGCTTCGCCTTCCACAACGGTTCCGGTATCATTATCCATACGGTTGGAAGCTTCATCCAACACGCCTACGCTTAAATAATTGTTTATTACTTGATCGGTCATCAGAGCACCTATCAAACCTTTGGTCCACAGTTGATCATATTCCAATCCCTGACCGCTCACATAACGGGTTGCCGAACCATCTGATAACTGACCGGCCACGCCAGCACTTGCCGTTACCTGCCAATTCGGAAAAACCTCGTCTACCTGGGCAACGAGCCAACGGTCAAAATCGGCCCTTATCAATGCTTGATCCGTGGCATTAGATGCAAAAAAATCCAAGGACGCCGCTGTTTTGCTTCTCATGTTCTTATCTGAAGCATTAAGGTCATCATCCTCGAAATTGATATCCCCTTCTAGGTGTGAATACATGGCAAGGAGTTGCTCTGACGTACTTGTTGGATTCAGTAAGGCGTCAATGATTTCATCCCCCATTTGTAATCTTGTAATCTGGCCGTCAAAACTAACCGTGTTTTCACCATTTCTATTGAAAACGTAGGTGGCCGGATTATCAATGGTATTTTCGCATGGTTCGCAAGTTCCGCCACAATCGACACCTGTTTCCGTTCCGTTCATGATACCATCCGAACAGCTAACAAGAGCCACACTATCATCGGAGTTACAAGAAGTAAAAAGCAATACGCATAATAGGGCCGATGTCCATATGATTTTATTCATTTTTATAGATTAAGTTTATTTAGACTTGTTTTAAATAGAGATGCAAATCTAAACCATGAATTTAAAATTAGCAAGCTTATCTATATTAATTCTAAATAAAATTCAAAATTTAACACATGGGTACACCATTTCCATTTGTACAGTTATTTCCAATAAAAAAAGGCTTCCCTTTAGGAAGCCTTTACGGTTGTGTTATTTTATCTTTTTAGTCAAGCACTTGCATTTTGAGGCGCCCAGTGATTGCACAACATCGATGGAGCGGCCTTTTGTGGATTTGCACAGTCACTACTTTCATAACGCACACAACTTACACAGTTTTGTTCCGTTTTAAGGGCAGATTTCATCCTAAAACTATCGCACGTGTAGCTGACCCCTACCTTAACTGCATGTTTTTTACACGTATTTCCAACGATCAAATTTTCACAGTTCGCGCAACTATTTCCAAATCTTATAGACATCACAATCAATTTTATATTTATCTAAATTTAAGATCGATGACCATTAGAAACCATTTAAATAAGCCTTTTTCAACAATTTCTATTTAGACTGTTTTAAGCTAAAATCAATGTATTCTGGGACACCGTTTACAGTTCGATTTTCCTTTTTTTAAATATTTTTCACAACATTTCTTTTTTTTACCCATCACTTCGATATTAACATCGTTAGAAATCGATAAAAAATAAGGACTTATGAAAACTGCTCCCTTCATTTTTTTTTGACAAAGTTACTGAGTATCTGCACTACACCGAAATTTCCATATGCAACCTTTCTGGTTTTTAGACGTACCGATAGGCTACGCAACGAAAATAAAAAGTGAAGCATTCAATTGAAAACCATGTTCGTACGGAGAATAAAAAAATCTTGAACTGAACATTCAAGCGGCGCGTCTTCATAAGGCAAAGTTGTCTTGGAATCTCTTGATAAACGCGTTGAGAAATCAATGCCATCAGTGATAGCCCGAAAATAATTCGGTGGCCTTGTTGTAAGCCGCCTCAAAAACCATAGCGTTCACCCCTGTATTGGCCTTTTCTGCGGTAAAATAGGAGAGCATTTTCTCGGTCGGCATATTCCCTGTAAGCTCGTCCTTTGCCATTGGGCAACCTCCGAACCCTTGTATGGCACCATCAAACCGAAAACAACCCGATGTATAGGCAGCGTCGACCTTCTCATGCCATTTCGTCGGCGTGGTATGCAGATGTGCACCAAACTCGATATTCGGATATGCAGGGATGAGATTAGCGAATAAATACTTAATGGTATCAGGGTCGGAAGTACCTACCGTATCGGAGAGCGATAGTATTTTTGCCCCCATCGCCGCCAATTTTTCTGTCCATTCACCTACAATATCCACGTTCCATGGATCACCGTACGGATTTCCGAATCCCATAGAGATGTACGTGACCACTTCTTTGTTCGCCGCGTCTGCAATATTGAATATTTCATGTAAACTTTCTACGGATTCTGCAATGGTTTTATGCGTGTTTCGCATTTGAAAATTTTCTGAAATGGAAAAAGGAAATCCTAAATAATCGATTTCCGAATAGGCGGCGGCATCTTTGGCACCTCTTAGGTTCGCAACGATTGCAAGTAGTTTGGTAGATGTCCTCGAACGGTCCAACATTCCCAATACGGCCGCGGTATCCACCATTTGGGGAATGGCCTTCGGGGAAACGAAGCTACCGAAATCCAAGGTATCGAATCCACAGCCCAAAAGCGATTGTAGGTACCTCGCCTTTTCGGCCGTAGGTATAAACTGCTTTATGCCCTGCATGGCATCCCTCGGACACTCTATTATTTTGACTTTTTGATTCGCCATTCCGTAAAAATACAAACTCAAAAGTAGTAAGAATCAAATAGCTTCAAAATAAGCTAACCAAAAACCAAAAAAACGGCTATCCCCACGAACACTATAATTTGAAGCCATTTTAGAATGGATCCCGTTCGCCCGTTATCGTTCAAAAAGCCGGCTATTGTTCCCGAGAGTAGGGCAATACCTCCGAATACCAAAGTAGAAACAAAGATAAAAAGCAAGCCCAGCACATAAAATTGAACAATGGTATTCATGGAATCGGAGAATAGAAACCCCGGGAAAAAAGCTAAAAAGAAAATGGTCACTTTAGGGTTCAGGACGTTCATGATGAATCCTTGCCGATAGAGCGACGCTAAACTCTTTTCTTGTTTTTCATCGCTATCCAAGGAAATGGTATTCCCTCCCCTATACACCGATGCTGCTAAAAATATAAGATAAAGCGCCCCGAATATTTTTATAAGGTTGAATATAGTTGCATTATCCTTGATTACTGCTGAAACCCCGAAAGCTAGCAACGTGGTATGCACCAAGC
>JBARCC010000237.1:0-7254 GCA_049793635.1 Maribacter sp.
GGCCAAACGAGGATTGGGCGAATCTACTGGATGTCGATATGGAGGTGCTTCATAATTATGGACATTCGTTATACACAGACGAAAAAATCATTCGAAAAGTTTGCCTCGATCTATTGCAAGAAGTCACGAAAATTGCCCCAGCCATCAAAAAAGTGGTGTAGTGGCGCTTTCAAAAAAGCAAAAAGGCGTGGTAACTACCATGTCTTTTTGATGATATGACCTTAGTTTCTTAAGAAACTGCTTTCAGTTTCTTGATCGTGTCATACGAAAGCATTTCTTCAGCATAGGGCTTAGTCACCTTGAATTTGGTGTCTCCCGTACTGGGCATTTCAAACATGGCATCGGTAAATATCGCCTCGCAAAGAGACCGCAGCCCTCTGGCCCCAAGTTTATATTCTATGGCTTTATCCACAATATAGTCCAATGCATCCTCGGTGATGGTGAACGTAATATTATCCATCGAGAAGAGTTTTTCATACTGCTTTATGATGGCATTTTTAGGTTCTGTCAAAATAGCCCTCAGCGTTTTCTTATCCAATGGGTTCATGTGCGTTAACACGGGAAGCCTTCCAATGATTTCAGGGATAAGACCAAATTCCTTCAAATCTCTAGGAATGATGTACTGCAGCATATTGGTATTGTCCAAAAATTTATCTGCTTTAGATGCGCTATAACCAACCGCCTGCATGTTCAACCGCTTGGTAATGGCACGTTCGATACCATCAAAGGCACCTCCTGCAATAAACAGGATATTCTCGGTATTGACTTCAATGAATTTTTGATCCGGGTGCTTACGACCTCCTTTTGGGGGAACATTTACAGTGGTTCCCTCCAATAATTTCAAAAGCCCTTGTTGTACACCTTCTCCGGATACATCCCTTGTGATGGAAGGGTTGTCCCCTTTACGGGCTATTTTATCGATTTCATCAATAAAAACGATGCCGCGTTCCGCTTTTTCAAGGTTATAATCCGCAGCCTGTAGCAAACGGGTCAAAATACTTTCTACATCTTCACCAACATAACCGGCTTCGGTAAGCACGGTGGCATCGACAATTGCCAAGGGGACGTTCAGCAATTTCGCAATGGTCTTTGCCATTAGGGTTTTGCCCGTACCGGTCTGCCCGACCATGATGATATTACTTTTCTGAATCTCCACCTCATCTTCTTTCGATGAAGGCTGTAACAGTCTTTTATAATGGTTGTATACCGCAACCGACATCACTTTTTTGGTACGCTCCTGCCCAATGATGAAAGTGTCTAAAAATTCTTTGATTTCTTGGGGTTTTTTAAGAATCAGTTCTGACGAAAGATCGTTGGTCTTTGTCTGTTTCGATTCTTCTGCAACAATACCGTGTGCCTGCTCGATACAACGGTCACAGATGTGCGCATCTAGACCCGCTATCAATAAATTCGTTTCTGGCTTTTTCCTACCGCAAAATGAACACTCTAAATTTTCCTTTGCCATGATCTCAATGCTTTCCTAATCCTTTAACGACCGATTTTTGCTTTTGGTTTAAAAAACCAAGCTTATTTAAAAACAATGGGTCGGAATTATTTCTTATCCCTTATCAATATTTCGTCGATCATACCATATTTAAGTGCCTCATCGGCTTTCATCCAATAATCCCGGTCGCTATCCTCCCTTACTTTTTCGATGTCTTTCCCAGAGTGCTGTGCAATTATTTCGTACAACTCGTCTTTGAGTTTCAATATTTCCCGGGCCGTAATTTCAATATCGCTTGCCTGACCTTGAGCTCCTCCCATAGGTTGGTGTATCATCACTCTTGAATGTTGCAGACCACTTCGTTTTCCCTTCTCACCTGCGCATAACAATACGGCTCCCATAGAGGCCGCCATACCTGTGCAGATCGTGGCTACATCTGGACTTATAAACTGCATGGTATCGTAAATACCCAAACCGGCATACACACTTCCGCCTGGTGAGTTAATGTAAATCTGGATGTCTTTGCTGGCATCTACACTGGCTAAAAACAAAAGTTGGGCCTGTACGATGTTCGCAACTTGATCATTGATGCCTGTGCCCATAAATATGATACGATCCATCATTAGTCGAGAGTAAACATCCATTGCGATAACGTTCATCGAACGCTCTTCAATGATATTGGGCGTCATGCTTACTGGGTACATGCTGCTCATGATGCTGTCGTAATAGGTACTGCTAATGCCTTGATCGTTTATAGCGAAATTTTTGAATTCTTTTCCGTAGTCCATAAATTGTAAGTCTATTTTTTTTGAGTAAATCACCTTTGGGCGAGCCCACTAGGCGTTAAATGAAAAACCAATATTAATTTCGACGCAAGCGCCGGAGTGTTTTAAACCTCGTTTATCGAGTAAAAAAAGGTGCCGAAAATTTTATTTCCGGCACCGTAAAGATACTTAATTTATTGTTGGAATCTTATCCGTAAACTTCTTTCACGAAGTTTTCGTAGGTCACTTCCTTGGCCTTTAAGTTGGCCTTCTCTTTATATAAATTCAAGAGTTTTTGACTCATCAACTGTTCTGAAAGTCTTTTCACCTCCTCTTGGTTACCGAGAACACGCGCCGCTATGTTATCCAGTTCCTCCTCCTTGGGATTCATTTGGCCAAATTGCGCCATTTGCGAGCGTATGAACCCTTTCGAGAACTCCTTTAATTCGTCGAATTGCACCTGTAGGGCATTGTCACGTATAATCTTGCCTTCTATCAATTGATACCTCAATCCTTTTTCCGACTTTTCATATTCCTCGGCAGCTTGTTCTTCCGATAAAGGTTTTTCGCCCGTCATTTGAATCCACTTGGTCAAGAAACCGGCCGGCAGCTCGAACTTTGTGTTTTCTATAAAATATTCGGTAACGTCGTTCAATAATTTTTGATCGGACTGTTGTTCGAACTGTTTTTCGGAATCCTCCTTGATGCGTTCTTTCAGCTCCTTTTCGGATTTTACCACATCTGGCCCAAAAAGCTTGTCGAACAATTCCTGATTTAAATCGGCAGCTTCTCTTTCGTTGATTTCGTTTACAGTAAACGTTACCTCGATATCCAGCTTTTCAGCTTTTTGTTTGTCAATGCCCAACGCATTGGAAAGCAAATGGTCTTCTTTAAAAAGGCCTTTTGTGGGTAGTGTTATCACATCGCCCACTTTTTTGCCCAGTAAGGCCTCTACTGCTTTTTTGCTTTTCAACTTGTCCATTTCAAGCATGGTCTTCTTGTCAATTTCTTCCCCTTCGTTCACAAACGTTCCGTTAACCTCATCGGCCTTACCAATAGTTTCTTTGCTGATCAGTTTTCCATATTGTTTTTGAATACGCTCTATTTGCTCATTCACCATTTTTTTATCGGCAACGATCTTATACTGGGTAATGGCTTTTTTTGTTTCTAAAGGAACCTCAAAATCGGGCGCAAGGCCCAATTCGAATTCAAAAGCCAATTCCTCTTGATCCCAGTCAAAATTATCCCTCTGTTTTGGTAGGGGATTGCCAAGAACATCCAATTTTTCTTCGGTCAGGTATTTGTTAAGGTTGTCTTGCAACAACTTATTCACTTCATCGACCAAAACGGCTTTCCCGTATTGTTTCTTGATCAAGCCCATAGGCACTTGTCCTTTTCTGAACCCAGGTATATTCGCTTGCTTTTTATAATCCTTTAAAATAGAATCGACCTTGTCTTGATAATCCTCTTTGGTGATCGCTACCTTAACGACCGCGTTCAAATTGTCTATCTGTTCTTTTGTAATATTCATTCCTTAATATCTGTTTGCATGTATAAAATGGGATGCAAAAATACTATATTTTGCAAAGTCCACCAATTTTTTAAAGTATTGAATTCCAAATCGAAAGGCGCTACGATTCCCCTTCCTTTAGCAATGAAAAAAAGATAGATTGCAAAAAAGAGAGCAGCAGGCTAAAAAGCAAAGCCCACCAAATGCCACCTACGTCAAAACCGTCCACAAGATTATCGGCCAAGAGTATGATCAGGGCATTGATGATCAATAGGAAAAGTCCAAAAGTGAGGATGGTAACGGGCAGGGTCAAAATGACCAAAAGCGGTTTGACCAAAATGTTCAGCAAGCTCAATACGATGGCTACGATGACCGCGGTCCAAAAAGAATCTACCGATACATTGGGCAGTACGTTTGCCAAGATGATTACCGCTACAGCGCTTAAAAGTATTCTCAATATTAGTTTCATGGATATGGGTGTTTAAGGTTCTAGAGTTTAATTTTGTAGTATGATTAGCTAATCGAAGAAAGCCATGGATTTTTCAAAAAATTCCTCTGGATTTTCGGCATGCAACCAGTGACCGGCGTTCGTAACGGTTTCAACGGTAGCCAAGGGAAAGTGCTTCTTGATCTGTTCCCTATCATCTGGGGTAATGTAGGCTGAACGTTCGCCTCTCAAGAATAGTGTTGGCCCGTCGTAATGGTCCAAGCTATTGATGTTTTCGCCTATCTCTTCCATTTTTTGGCTTAATACACGTAGGTTGAATCGAAAATCGTAGGTCTTTTGAGGAGTCCGATAAAGACTTTTTAATAAGAATTGTCGGGTTCCGGTATCGGAAATATAATTTTTCAGTGCCTCGTCGGCTTCCGATCGAGAGGACAAGGTGTGTACCTCGATCGCATTAAGGCCATCGATGATGGTCTGATGGTGTGGTGGATAGAATTTAGGTGCGATATCGGCTATCAACAATTTACGTACTAGATTTGGGTTCGAGCATGCAAACTGCATTGCGGTCTTTCCGCCCATAGAGTGCCCAATAAGCAATGTTTCATCGATTTTATGAAACTTCAAGTAGGCCAAAAGGTCATTGGAAAGCAAATCGTAATTGAACGCATCGGAGTGAAAACTCTTCCCATGGTTACGCTGATCGATAAGGTGCACACAAAACCCATGCGCAGCATACTGCGTGCCTAAGGTTTTCCAATTGTCCAACATGCCTAAGAATCCGTGTAAAATACACAGGGGTTTGCCTTCCCCCAAAATTAATGAATGTAAAATTTGACTCATTTTAATCTGTGTAAGTACATGTTCACTACATTATCAAGTCCTAAATAAAGCGCTTCGCAAATAAGCGCATGGCCTATGGAAACTTCAAGTAGATTGGGAATTTTCTTCGCAAAAAAGTGGATATTCTCCAAGCTAAGGTCATGACCGGCATTTATACCCAGGCCCAGGTCGTTGGCCATTTTTGCGGCATCAATAAAGGGTTGTATCGCCTTAGAGGCATTGGCACTATATTCTTTGGCGTAACTTTCGGTATACAGCTCTATACGATCGGTCCCTATATTCTTCGCGCCTTTTACCATGTTCGGGTCAGGATCAACAAAAATGGAGGTACGTATGCCTGCGCTTTTAAAGGTCTGAATAACGTCAGCCAAAAAATCGTGGTGTTTGAGGGTGTCCCATCCTGCGTTTGAGGTTAAGGCGTCTACCGCATCGGGTACCAAAGTCACCTGTTCTGGCTTCACCTCTAAAACCAACTCGATGAATTTGGTATTGGGGTTGCCCTCAATATTGAATTCAGTGGTTACTATTTTTTTTAAATCCCTCGCATCTTGATATCGGATATGTCGCTCGTCGGGTCTTGGGTGAATGGTAATCCCTTGGGCGCCAAAGCCCTCTAGATCAGCGGCCACCTTCAACAGGTCGGGGACATTGCCGCCACGGGCATTTCTTAGGGTGGCGATTTTGTTAATGTTGACGCTAAGCTTTGTCATAATGTCGGTTTTGTCTTTCTGAGGCTTCAAAAATACAAATAAGGCACACCTTTTGATATTATTAATTGTTATTTTGCGTTATAATAGAGCCTATGCATATTCAAGAACATATCATTACCACCCTTCCTGTCTTCGAGATTACGGATACTTTTGAAAAAGTGTTGACGTTTTTTCGGGACACCACCTTTTCGCATGTGGCGATTACTGAAAACGGACGGTTCTTAGGGCTATTCTCGGAGAACGATGTGGATACCATTTTACCGGAAACGAAGATCGATGCATCCCGGTACGATCTTGAAAGTTTCTTTGCGTTGGAGGAAACCAATTGGATGGACGTTCTAGAGGCTTTCGCTCGAAACGGCGCGAACATCTTACCCATCATCGACGGGAAGGAACAGGTGCTGGGCTACTATGACCTCACCGATATCGTAAGCGTATTTATAGATACTCCCTTTTTTACGGATCCCGGTAGTATTTTGGTCGTAGCTACAGGAATCAAGGATTATTCCTTCAGCCAAATCGCCCAAATTGTAGAGAGTAACAATGCGAAGCTTATCGGAGGTTTTATTACGGATACGCAAAACGATATCATTCAGGTCACCTTAAAAATCACTGCAAACAATTACGATAAAGTAGTGCAGACCTTTAGACGGTATAATTACCATATTCTTTTTGGGAATAGTGACGATTCTTTCATGGAAGATTTAAAAAACCGATCAGATTATTTGGATAAATATTTAAATGTCTAAATATGAAAGTCGCGATTTATGGGCAAACCTATCAAGATAATGCCATAGCGTATGTGGTAGAATTGTTGGATGAGCTTAGCGCTGCTTCCGCTGAGGTCTTCATGGAGGAGGAATTTTATCAATTGTACCGAAAGGAGACTTCCTCGAAAACATTTTCCACGTTTACGTTGCATGAAGGGTTGGACGAAAGTTTTAACATGTTCGTCAGTTTTGGTGGCGACGGCACCATCCTTAGGGCAACAACTTTCGTGAAACATTTGGGGATTCCCATTGTTGGGGTGAATACCGGCCGTTTAGGATTTTTATCCACCTTCAAAAAAGAGGATGTTAGAAAAGTAGTCAAAGAATTTAGGCAAGGTGCATATACCATCGTTGAACGAAGTTTGGTGCAACTGAACACTCAACTACTGGATGTCGAATTTGGCGACCTCAATTTTGCGTTGAACGAGATTACGGTAAGTAGAAAAGATACGACCTCCATGATTACGGTAGAGACCTACCTGAACGATGAATATTTGACCTCGTATTGGGCAGATGGCCTTATTATTTCCACCCCTACGGGTTCTACGGGATATTCGTTGAGTTGTGGTGGCCCTGTAATCGTGCCAACGGCCAAATCATTGGTGCTAACACCCATAGCGCCTCATAACCTTAATGCAAGGCCCCTCGTCATTTCAGATGAGACCATTATTCGTTTAAAGGTTTCCGGGCGAGAAGAAACTCACTTGGTTTCGCTTGATTCTAGAATAGCTTCTTTGGAAAATGGTGAGGAAATTACCATCCGTAAAG
>JBARCC010000238.1:0-5371 GCA_049793635.1 Maribacter sp.
GCACGCCATCACGAACGGCAAATTCGACCGTATTAAAATCGTATCCCAGCGCTTGGTTCAGTTTCAACGTGTAGTCGTGAACCGTCTTCAATAGTTTTTCACGTGTTTCCCCTGTCGCCTTAATTTCGCTATTGTAGCGCTCATGGAACGGTTTTCTAGGATCGTAAGGCATAATATGCACATATTTCTGGCCTAAGCAATACACTCGAAAATAATCGTCAAAAACAATTTCTTCCTGCAACATCATGACCAACTGCTCCGTTTCTTCATGTGCTTTAAAAAGCTCCTCTGAATTTTCGACACGGTAGACACTTTTCCATCCGCCCCCATCGTGCGGCTTCATATACGCCGGGAAACCGATATATTCGAACATGTATTCCCAATCTAAAGGGGCTTTCAAGTTTCTAAAAGAAGTCTCCGTCGTATTGTCGGGCCGTGCATTAGAAGGCAATAGTACCGTTTTTGGAACGGGAATGCCCATCTCTATGGATAAACAATTATTAAAGAACTTTTCGTCTGAACTCCACCAAAATGGATTATTGATCACGGCGGTACCCATGAGTGCGGCATTTTTCAAATAAGCGCGGTAAAAAGGTACTTCTTGCGAAATACGGTCAAAAATTACGCTATAACCATAATCAATACCTTGTTGCACTTTATCGATTTGAACTGCTTCCGCAACCACCTTACCTTCTCCCAATTCGTTTACCCTATCTATGAATGCCCATGGAAACGTATCTTCCATACCGAACAATATGCCTACCTTTTTTACCATCTTTATATGTGTTTTAAATTAATTCCTACTACAATATATACATGTTAAGTGACCTCACTTAACGCAATCCGAAAAATGGATGGCTGATATCAGTTGAAATATGCCCCGATGTATTCTGGAAACATCATCTTCCATAAAGGCCAATCATGCGAAATCCACTTTTTCTCATCATACCAATGGTCTATTCCTTTTTCGTTGAGAATGCCGGACATATTCTTGTTTTTCTCAAGACAGATATCCCAATCGGAAGTTCCCAATACGATTTGCATATGGTCAAATTTCCAACCTTCCTCATTTCTCATGAATTCATCCGGACAATTGAAATAAATACGTGAATCGTCGGATAATGGCGTCATGGTCCTAATATTGAATGCAGCACTCATCCCGATAAAATGTGAAATCAAATCAGGAAAACGAAAAGCGGTATTGGCAGCGTGGTAGCCGCCGAAACTTACTCCTGCGGTGGCGATGCGGTGCGTATTACATTCTCTTTGAATGTATGGGATCAACTCATTCTTAAGGAACTGCATATACAGTTCATAATTGTGCATTTTGGTGCCAGAATCCATATGGTCATCATAGAACGACATCAAATCGACCGTCTCTACATTGTATAATTTAACCTTCCCTTCTTCGATAAAATTATGGATCGCACCCACCAAACCAAAATCCGTATTTTGCGTAAACTGCCCACCGGACGAAGGGAACATTAAAATCGGATGCCCCCAATGACCGGTCACTTCCAGATTAATGTTTCTGTTCAAAGTGTTTGAATAATATTGAATGTATTCTACTTTCGCCATAGTTCTCAAGATAAATAAAATGTTTAAAAATCAACGTATTAAGGGCCTCAAAAGTAATTTATTTTGAAATATGCCAATATATATTTTTATGGATACCTATACTTGCACTTTTATAATCGATTTTCATGCAATTTCAGATAGAGACCATTACGATAAAAGGAAGTTATTTCTCTAAACATTTAGAGCGATGGGTACATTTCCGTTTTGTGGCCCCACATGATTATTGGCGTGCTACAAAAGACTTCTCGGTACTGTTGATGAACGATGGTCAGGATTTCGAAGCCATGCAGCTAGAGCAGACCCTGGCGGCATCGTTTGGATCAAAAACGTTGAAGCCCTTTGTGTATGTGGGCCTTTCCTGTAACGAAAACCGCATTCATGAATACGGTACGGCGGCAATGGCCGATTTTAAGGGAAGAGGTGGTCAGGCCCTAAAATATTCTAAATTCATCATCGAAGAATTTTTGCCTTTTTTGAAAAAGGAATTCAAGGTCTCCAAAGACGGCAAACAGTGGGTGTACTGCGGCATGTCGCTGGGTGGCCTTTCCGCCTTCGACATCGTTTTCAACCACAGTGCCCTATTTGGGAAAGTGGGGGTCTTTAGCGGATCCTTTTGGTGGCGTAAAAAGGCATATGTAAAAAATGATCTGGTGGACCGAAGCAGAATTGTACTGGATATGGTCAAAAACGGAGCCTATGCAAAACACCTTCGATTTTGGTTTCAAACCGGAACTTTGGATGAAAAGGCAGATAGAAACCATAATGGAATTATCGATGCCATCGACGATACGTTAGACCTTGTCAAAGAACTTACTTTAAAGGGATACACCTTTCCCGGAGATATCACCTACGTAGAAGTGGATGGGGGTAAACACGATCTGCCCACCTGGGGAACCGTTTTCCCCAAGTTTATTCAATGGGCTTTTACCTAGGTTTTTTCATGTGAACCATCCTTAGGAAGCTAACTCAGGGCTGGTCCCTAAGGTATTCAAAGGCAATTATCGATTGATTTTGAGGCGGACGTGGCTCTGGGGCAGGCATGCCTAGGAACAACTTGCCTGGCGGCGGTCAGCTTAAATTTCGATGATGGAGTAATCACAAGGAAAAGACGCAGGTATAGTGCGACCCTCTGCAAAATGTAAGACGTCAACACCGTTTTGGATGCCTGCCTTAAAAATCAATGACAATACCAATGCTCGGTATGGGCCGACCGTTGTCTTGCGTAAGGGCGATTAAACTTCTCGGCGTTACCAAAGCCCCACTATCATCCCTATTAAGGCCATATTCGGGAGGTTGCGGATTGTTCTGTACCAACACGTTCTGCACTTCAAAAAATACATCCAACGAAAGTCTATTGAAATTCCATTTTTTATCGACACGGATATCCAACTGACTAAAAACACCCAACTTTTCTGTTCCTAAACGGGAATAGTCCAACACGATATCGGGGTAAACCGGCAAGGTCCGTTCCAAATCCGTAGGTACGAACGGTGTACCACCGGCGAATCGATACCGAGCGCTGACCTCCCAATTGCGTTTTAGTTTATATCCCCCTACCAAGGATGCCAAATGCCGACTGTCCCACACCGACGGTAAGAACACCTCACGGTCAAACCCTGTAAATTCGCTAAAAAAGTAGGTGTAAGAGAAAATTCCGTAGAAATTATCGGTCAGTTTTTGCTGAAATTGAAGTTCGGCCCCATATGCGCGACCACGGCCGACCGAGGCAATCTCTTCATTGCCCAAAACCTCAAAGCCTCCCCCCTTGTTTGCAATAGACACCCCGTCGATGACCGAAACCGGGTAATCCTCATACTCCTTATAAAAACCTTCCAACGAAATACTGGCGGCGGGCCCTAAAATATGCTGCAATCCTACAACATAATGGTCGCTGCGGGTGTATTTCAGATCCTGGTTCACCAGTTCCAGTTCATTGTTCCTAAAACCGAGCATGGTATAGGGCGGAATTTTATAATAGCGCCCTACGGAAGCGTTCAGTTTCCAGTTGTCCTGAAATTCGTACGATACCCCAGCCCGCGGTGAGAGGGTACTTGCCAAACCATTCCCCTCTGTAAACGTATCGGCATCGGTACGTATGCCGAACGAGAGGTCTACGGTATCGTTGAAGAACGACTTGGTGACGTTGGCAAAAAGACCGAATTTCACGAAGTCGATTTCTGTAGTGAACAAAAGATCGTTGGTCGTGTTCACGGTTTCATTGGAGTAATAGGATCGTTGTAGATTCAGACCTGCGGCAAGCTTCCAATCTCCATAAAATTTAGTGGCCTGGTGGCGTAATTTGGTCTCTGACTCTATCGCATCGTTCCTGAAAATAATGCCTGTCCTGTTTTCACCATCTTCATATCGGGTGAAGGTATTCGCCAATCGGTTATTGCTCAAGGTGGTCTGCATAAATCCAGAACCGTCTTTGAACCTATTCTTCCAAGTGAGCCCGATGGTATTCGATTTTTGGTCGATAAACGGCGCCTGTTCCAATTGCGCCTGTTGCTCTGCATCGAATTCATCGGGCGGGGCCAAGGTAAAATTGTCAATGGAACCTAGACCTAGCAACGTGATGGAATTGTAATCATCCAATGCATGGTCTATCTTGTATTGATAGTCCCAATAGTTGGGACGAAAAGGTAGACCGATCAAGGCAAAAAGCGCCTGTAGGTAGCTTCGGCGTGCCGAAACCAAAAACGTCGTTTTCGACGCTTCGTTTCCATTCTTGAACAAAGGTCCCTCAAGGGTCAAGGCCGCCTCACTGGCACTTACCCTAAAATTTCCACCGAAATTACGGGAGTTGCCATTTCGCTGTCTGAATTGCAATACTCCTGACAGCGGATTGTCATACTGCGCACCAAAGGCCGAGGTCGAAAGCGTCACCTCTTCAATAAAGGAAACATTGAGTAGCCCGACCGGGCCCCCAGCGCTGCCCTGTGTACTAAAATGATTGATATTCGGAACTTCCATCCCGTCCAAATAATAAACGGTTTCGTTCGGCGCACCGCCCCTGATGATGAGATCGTTCCGAAAACCCCCGACAGATGGGGAGACACCCGGCAAGGTTTGGGCCACTTGTACCACATCGTTGTTGCTCCCTGGGTAGGTGGCGATTTCGACGGCAGAAAGCGTTTGCGTGGATAAAGGGGTTTCCTTCGGTCGCCCTATTTGGGAATTGGTCACAATGACCTCCTCTAGATTTTCGGTCGATTCTTTTAGGATGAACGTATAGGATGGATTCCCTTTTGATTTTATGAGGACATTATATTTCGTTTGGGTTTCGAAACCCAAATAACGCACCGTCACATTGTAGGATGCCGGTATAATCTCCGTCACTACATATTGGCCATTCATATCGGTAATTGTTCCCTTTTCGGTCCCGTTCAAAAAAACGGAAGCGCCTATAATCGGTTCTCCGACAACATCGGTCACCTTTCCCGATAACGTTCCTGTAACCTGTGCCCGTGATAGGTTCGTAGCAAACAGAAATACCACAAAGCCTAGTGGTATTGATTTTCTAAGGATGAAAAAAGAAGGTTTGAAACAATTCATTTTGTTTGTTTACTATTTATATTCAAAGATTGAACATTTTTATGATTTCACCCGCAACCGACGCTATTAAAAACTGTTAAACGATATCGGCCACTCGCTTACTTACTGCGTACTGCTGCGTAGGCCCAAAAAATTTTTGAAGACTTTGCGTTGAAGTTTCGAAAGGGCAGTTTGCGATAGGGTTTTGTAAGCTGTAAAAAGGCATCGGTCATCATGATACGGACCACTTCTGTTTCGA
>JBARCC010000239.1:0-5509 GCA_049793635.1 Maribacter sp.
CTTTTGGACCAGGCCAGTAAGAAACAAATAGGGCCAGGCATTATGTTAGACCTCATAGAATCGGTCAAAACGACCGAAAATCCAAAACTGATCGCTAAGCTAGAACATCTAAAAGGGGCCGGGTATACGGCCGACTCCTTTCAAGAAACGCTTTACGGGGGTAATTCTTGGAGCGGTAGAAATGTGTTCAACAACAACCCAACGGCACAATGCGTACGTTGCCATGCGGTGAATGGTTCTGGCGGTGAAGTGGGCCCAGCCTTGGACAATATTGCGAATACTTTGACCCGCAAGCAGCTTTTGGAAGCATTGATCGAACCAAGTGCACGCATCGCCCCAGGCTATGGATCTATAACCTTGACGCTGACCGATGGTCAAAAGGTACAAGGCGTGCTCATCGAAGAACGAAAGAATGACCTATTGTTGAGAACAGCGGAAGCGGAGCCCATGGAAATTCCGCTTGGCCGAATTGCCAAACGGGAACAATCTATCTCCTCGATGCCGCCCATGGGCAGAATGATTACAAAAAGGGAACTTCGGGATCTCATGGAGTATTTATCCGGGTTAAAAGTAAATAACCTCTGAGCACCCCAGTTTGTACGGCTAGGCAGGTCTACGAAGCATTCAAAAAAAATTAATCATACATCTCGATATCGCGTACTGCAAGGTGTGACGACTGCCGCGGGCCGCTGATTACCATGTAGCGACCGTTTTTTTGGCCGTATTAAATTCAAGCATCATTTGGGAGATAATTTGGGCAGCTGGTTTTATATCATCTATCAACGCCGATGCTTGGCCAATTTCCAGTTCCCCGTCCTCCATGTCCCCTAAGAACATTCCTTTTTTGGCGCGACCGCGCCCCAATAAAGCCTTTAATTCCTCAAGGGACGCCCCTCTTGCATACGCCTCTTGGACCTCATGATAAAATTTGTTTTTCAATATCCGTACAGGCGCCAGTTCCTTCAACGTAAGGCAGGTATCTCCCTCTTTGGCAGCTACGACCCTTTCTTTGAACGCAACATGATTCGAGGCTTCTACACTTGCCACGAACCTACTCCCCACCTGTACCCCATCAGCACCCAAAACCATTGCAGCCAGCATTGCGCTACCTGTGGCGATGCCCCCGGCAGCGATAATGGGAACGTGAATTTGCGCGCTCACCGCGGGTATCAATACCATCGTAGTGGTTTCATCGCGACCATTGTGTCCTCCGGCTTCAAAACCTTCCGCTACAATGGCATCTACACCGGCCTCCTGTGCTTTTAGCGCAAATTTTAGGCTGCTGACCACATGCACTACGGTGATTCCGTTCTCCTTCAATAGCGGTGTCCATATCTTCGGATTTCCTGCGGAAGTGAATACGATGTGCACGTTTTCGCTAATAATGATGTCGATGAGTTTGTCAATTTCAGGATATAACATAGGTACATTGACCGCAAATGGATGCTTCGTGGCAGCCTTGCATTTTTGGATATGCTCACGCAATATTTCCGGATACATGCTTCCTGCACCCAATACCCCTAGACCACCGCTATTCGACACTGCGCTCGCAAGCCGCCAACCACTGGTCCACACCATACCCCCTTGAACGATGGGAAATTCGATATGAAAAAGTTCGGTAATTCTATTCTTCATGGCAAGCTTTTGTTATAAATCCCTAAACCCTTCGACTATCTCGGGGCAAGCCTATAAGGCATTCGGGAAGAAGCAACTTTAAAATTTTGAGGCAAGCCTCGGAGCATTACATTTCGATTATCAAGTAAAGAAATCAACAGGCATATACCCCCAGCTAGCTGATTACCCCGGAACCGATAAGTTCGTCATCCCTGTAAAAAGCGACAAATTGGCCTTCGGTAATCGCAGACTGCATCTCTTTAAAATCTACGTACATACCTCCTTCGACCCTATAAAGTACCGCTTCCTGTAACTCTTGCCGATATCTGATGCGTGCCCTTAATTTCATATGTCCGTCAATCTGCAAGGATAAATCGGGGCGCACCCAATGTAGTTCATCTTCACGTATAAATAGGGTTCGACGGTAGAGACCTGGATGGGCCTTTCCTTGACCTGTGTAGATTACATTCTCATGCACATCGGTATCGATGACGAAAAGCGGTTCTTTAGTGCCCCCGACATGCAACCCTTTACGCTGCCCTTTGGTGAAATAATGGGCGCCATCATGCTCGCCTACTATCTTCCCATCTGAAAGCGTGTAATTTGGCTTTTCGGCAAAAAATTCGAGTTCAGAGGTTTTGGTAGCGAAGGTAGGCATCGGCCTATGGTAATGATCGACCGAATGAGGCACCTCCACTATTTTTCCCTTTTTAGGTTTCAATTGTTGTTGTAAGAACTCTGGCAATCTCACTTTACCGATAAAACACAACCCTTGCGAATCTTTCTTATCCGCAGTTATCAAATTCATTTTTGCGGCAATTTTTCTGACTTCGGGTTTGGAAAGGTCGCCAATCGGAAACAAGGTTTTCGACAGTTGTTCTTGTGAGAGTTGGCATAGAAAATAGGATTGGTCCTTGTTGCCATCGGTTCCCGCCAATAACTGAAACGTTTCGGTCCCATCGCTATGGTGTAGCACCCCTTTTCTACAATAATGTCCAGTTGCAACAAAATCCGCACCCAACTGTAACGCGATTTTTAGAAAAACATCAAATTTTATTTCCCTATTACAGAGTACATCGGGGTTAGGGGTTCTGCCCATTTCGTATTCCCTGAACATATAATCTACGATACGCTCTTTGTATTCGGCACTCAAATCGACAGTTTGAAAGGGAATCCCCAATTTCTCCGCCACGATCAATGCATCATTGCTATCCTCTAACCAAGGGCATTCCTCGGAAATGGTCACGGAATCGTCGTGCCAATTCTTCATGAAAAGACCTATGACCTCATA
Source organism: Maribacter sp. (assembly GCA_049793635.1). Classification (GTDB taxonomy): domain Bacteria; phylum Bacteroidota; class Bacteroidia; order Flavobacteriales; family Flavobacteriaceae; genus Maribacter. The sequence goes on from JBARCC010000239.1 coordinate 2,906, forward strand.
TCCTTGCTCCTTGAGCAGGTATGCCGCAACACTAGAATCCACTCCTCCCGAAAGCCCTATGACCACTTTTTTCATCATGCCCTTTTTGTCGTAACAAAATTACAAAATTACACCGTGGATTGGTACAGCATGTCGTCGGACATCTCAGCTGCCGCAATGTTTGCCACTAGACTTTTTACATGTATAACAGGGGTTTTCATCAAAAAACCCCGTCATTTCTGTTAACAATCATTAACAATCAAACGAGTATTCTGTTAAACTTTTACAAAATCAAATGCGACAAAAGCAACCCTTAACGCTTATTAACATCTTCTTGATATAATAATTTGTTTATTTGAACAAGTAAAACATTAAACAATAAATCCCTAAAACAAGTACAATGAAAAACGTAACAAAAATTTTAAAACCTACCCTGTTGGTATTGCTGGTCATATTTGCTTCGGCATGTAACAATGATGATGATGGCCCTGTAACTCCCGTAAACGACGGAGATGATATCGTTGAGCTAGCGATCGCCAATAACGATTTAACCTCATTGGTAGCGGCCTTACAGCAAGCAGGCTTGGTAACTACCCTACAGGGCGCTGGTCCTTTTACCGTGTTTGCCCCAACAGACGATGCTTTCGATACATTTCTTGAGGAGAACGATTACGCAAATTTGGCCGCAGTACCAGATGCTGTGTTGACTGCGGTTCTATTGAACCACGTAGTAGCCGGAGAGAATTTATCCTCTTCCTTGACTACAGGATATATCAACTCCTCTTCACCAAATGGGCCTAATGATGAAGCCTTGAGCCTTTACGTGAATACCGCTAGTGGAGTCAAAATCAATAATGCCACGGTAACTACCGCAGATGTAGATGCATCTAACGGGGTCATCCACATTGTTGACCAAGTAATTGGACTACCCGATATTGTGGATCATGCATTATTCAACGATAGTTTATCAGACCTGGTAGAAGCTTTGACCGCAGAGGGGAATACCACTTTTACTACGCTATTGTCGGATGCAGACACAGATTATACAGTTTTTGCTCCCGTAAATTCCGCTTTTGAAGGATTTGAAAGTGACAACGATATCAACACGATTTTAGCCAATCACGTGATTTCCAATGCAGCAGCTACTGCGGCGAGTTTAGAGAACACGTATTTTAATACAGCCGCTATCAATGCCGACGGCGATTTGTTAAGCATCTATGTAAATACTGACGATGGAGTACGATTGAACGGTACAAGTACCGTACTAATCGCAGATATTGTTGCTACAAATGGCATCATACATGCAGTTGATGAAGTAATCGACCTACCCACCGTAGTAACCTTCGCTACCGCTGACCCTGATTTTTCAACACTGGTTACCGCGTTGACTACATCGACTCCAAGTACCGATTTCGTGAGTACACTTAGCGGAGATGGGCCATTTACCGTTTTTGCACCGACCGATGATGCTTTTGCTGCGGTAGACCCCCTTCCTGGTGAAGAGGTGTTGACACAAGTATTATTCCACCATGTAGTTGCTGGAAATTTCAGAGCTGGTGATTTGACTATGGACGGTACTACTACCCTACCCACCTTAACCATGGAGGAGGATGATATCGTGATTACCTTACCTGGAACAGGTGATAATATTGCAGATATCACCGATGGTTCAGGTGCAGATGACATTGGCATTATTAGAGTGAACGTGCAGGCCAGTAATGGTGTAATACACGCAATCAATAAAGTAATGATTCCAAATCTCCCTAATTAAGAAGATTAAATCATATGCTGTAGACTACAGCAAAGCCGCAATCCTTGATTGCGGCTTTTTTTGTACTCTAAATTCAAAAATGAAGCCCACCATTTGTAAGGGAAAAAGGTAGCAGGTGGGGAATTACATATAACAGCACGTTACTTAACAATACCCTTTCTTACCATTAGCCGACAGACCAAAAATATTCATATTGTATCAATTTTGTTAAACTTTTGCAAAAATTGGATAAACAAAAGCAACCATTCGATTCTTCCACCATCTACGTAATAGATTGAGTTATATATTAAAAAAAACGCCAATTTTTTAAGATATGTATTAGTCCTATGTTATTTAGCTGACAATATTTCAATAAAATTGGCCTCTTTTTGGTATTTGGTTCATTCTATTAAACAATTCAATAAACACTATCTAAAACCCACACATTATGAAAAAAGTAGTACGATTAAAAAGCATGCTCTTCCTAGCATTATTTATTACCATTCTCTCTTGTGATAAAGATGATGACACCACGGTTACGGAAAAATCATCAGAAATGACAATCACTGCCACGGCGCAAGACAATGATGCCCTTACCTCGCTAGTCGCAGCCCTAACCCAAGCGAACGCTGGCTTAGTGGAAGCATTGGACGACGATGATGCCACCTTCACCGTATTTGCTCCGACCGATGCGGCATTTACGGCATTATTGGAAACTTTAGCGCCTTTAGGGTATGGTTCTTTAGATAAATTTCAATCTGATGCGGAGAAAGAGGTCCTTGCAACCATTCTGCAATATCACGTCGTTTCCGGAACCGCAGCAAAGTCCACCGATCTTAGCGATGAACAGATGATTGCCACACTACAAGGCGAAT
>JBARCC010000240.1:0-6531 GCA_049793635.1 Maribacter sp.
ACCAATACCGGAAACTTTGCCATGATCCTCACAATTGCGCCGTACATTTCATCTTTAGAAGTGACGTTTACAGAAGTAGGATTAAAAGCAATCAATGCACTTGTCAAGGAAGAAAGTACGCCCATGGGGTGTGCTGACTTTGGAAAAGCATCCAAAATCTTTTTCATTTCCTCATCCACATGCGATTCATTCTTTATATCGAGATGAAAAGCGTCCAATTGTTCATTATTGGGCAATTCTCCAAAAATCAGCAAATAGGCTACTTCCAAAAAATCTGCCTTTTCGGCCAAATCCTCAATAGCATAACCCCGATACCTTAGAATTCCTTTTTCACCATCTAAAAAGGTAATGGCACTTTCGCATGACCCCGTATTTTTAAAACCAGGATCTATAGTGATCATTCCCTTTGTTACGGAACGTAGGGTCTTGATATCGATTGCAAGTTCATCTTCCGTTCCTTTTATTACAGGGAACTCGTATTTCTCACCCTTATATTCTAAAGTAGCTTTATCTGACATTTATATTTTTTTTCGTTAAAAATCCTCTCAGTAAAGTTAACAAAACGGTACTGTTTTAACAATTTCATGATTCTGTTTGGGCTAAAATTAACAATTCTAAAAATCGGTTAGACCGATTGTAACATGTAGAGCGATTTATAATATTCGTCCAACGATTTATCCCAAGTAAACCGGGCTTTTTTAGCATTCGATTGGATTTTCTTCCAAAGGGGTTTGTCGTGTTCCCAAACGTTCAATGCCTCGTCAAAACACTTCAACATATTTTTGATTTGAAGATCATAGGTTTTCCCTTCAAAGGCAAAACCTGTTTTCATGTGCTCGACGGTATCCTTGAGTCCGCCAGTATGGTGTACCAAACACGGATTTCCGTTACGCATCGCCAACATTTGACTAATCCCGCAGGGCTCAAAAAGACTGGGCATAAAGTACAAGTCGGTTTCTAAGTACATGGAATCTATAAGGTCTTCCGACTGTCCATTGGTGAAAATGAAGTTTTTGTGCTTATAGCTCATTGATCTGAAAAGCTCTTCATAATCGGGATCTCCCGTACCCAATAACATGAAGATGCCGTCGACTTTATCTAAACGTGCCAATATTTTCTCGAAAGCCTCTGGGGAACGTTTCAAGAAATAGAATTTTTGTTCCGTCAACCGCGCCACACTGGAGACAATAAATCTGGGCCTGTTTCCAACATAGTCCAAGATCTTTTCGCCGGTATGCGCCAAGAAATCGGCTTTGTATTTTTTGGATGTATCCTGTAACCAACGAAACAATGCCCTTACGGTATTTCTGTATAACAGGCCTTGTTCGGCTTTGCGAATGTTATCGTAATTACTGGCATTCAGAATACCGAACAATCTACCTTCGTTATCCGCTTTTTGCAAATCGCCTTCCAAACTTTCGCCCCCCACGAATTCTGGTCTTCTACTAGGTAGGAGCACATCTTCTTTGTATGATTTAGATACGGTATGGACGGCATCCGCCAACCGTATTCCAACGGCCATGAGGTTGATACAATCCTGATATCTCGAATCCATTAGCGCACGATGATCAAGTTCGATTTCGGGAAACCAATTGTGAATGGAAGCATAGTTAGTGTAGAACGGCCTGATGCCCTGTATAGCGAGATTATGAATGCTATAGACGTAGCGCATTTTCTTTAGGCCTTGGTAATTTGGATGGTATTTTTTGATGAACAGTAAAGCAGCCGCATGCCAATCGTGCATATGAACGATATCAAGGTCTCCAAAAGCCCCTATTTTAATGGCTTCTGCAGTGGCCGTACAAAAAATAATGAACTTTATGAAGTCGTTATAAAAGGGTTCGGTTGGATCATCATGATAGATATGTGCAATACCCCCTTCGATGATTTCCGGATGGTGGATTACATAATGCGTTATGTTTTTAAATTCCTTTTTAGGGGTTACCTCGTACAATTCGGCAGTATAACCGATACCTCTTAAGCTAAATTCCAACTTGGTCTTGAATACCCCGTTTTTATGCAACCGACAATAGGAAGGTACAACGATGTGCGCGCGATCACCGCGTCTAGAAATTTCTCTAGGAACATCTCTCACGACATCTCCCATTCCACCGGCCTTACAATCTGCGATAGCATCATTCTCCGCAGAAACAAAAAGAAAATTATTCATATGATAACAAAAGGGGGTTACTATTAAATTATCTTCAAAAGGTAGTTAAAGTTTTGGAGTATGCCAAAAAAAAGCCTTTCTCATAAAGAAAGGCTTTTAAATTCTATTTGGTGAAAGATTATTTAATCTTAAAGGCTTTTTCCTGTGGATAATATGCCGTGCTGCCCAACTCTTCCTCAATACGAAGCAGTTGATTGTATTTTGCCATACGATCAGATCTTGAAGCCGAACCGGTCTTAATTTGACCTGTATTCAAGGCCACCGCTAAATCTGCAATGGTATTATCTTCAGTTTCTCCAGAACGGTGCGACATTACCGACGTATACCCAGCATTCTTCGCCATGTTCACTGCGGCAATCGTTTCGGTCAAGGTGCCAATTTGATTTACTTTGATCAAGATAGAGTTTGCGATTCCCCTTTCGATTCCAGTGGCCAAGCGTTTTACATTCGTAACGAAAAGATCGTCCCCTACCAGCTGTACTTTATCCCCGATTTTATCGGTTAAAGATTTCCAACCGTCCCAATCGTTCTCGTCCATACCATCTTCAATCGAGATAATAGGATATTTTGCACTTAAATCTGCAAGGTATTGCGCCTGCTCTTCTGAAGTTCTGACCACTCCTTTGCTTCCTTCGAATTTGGTATAATCGTAAGCGCCGTCTACATAAAATTCTGCCGCTGCACAATCAAGGGCAATCATCACATCGTCCCCTAGTTTGTAACCAGCATTTTCAACGGCTTTTGCTATGGTATCCAAGGCATCCTCGGTACCACCTGCCAAATTTGGAGCAAAACCCCCTTCATCGCCCACCGCGGTACTCAACCCTCGGTCGTGCAGTACTTTTTTTAGGTGATGGAAGATTTCCGTCCCCATTTGCATGGCATGTGAAAAGCTTTTGGCCTTTACCGGCATTACCATAAATTCTTGAAACGCTATTGGGGCGTCTGAGTGAGAACCCCCGTTAATGATATTCATCATGGGTACAGGTAAGGTATTGGCGCTTACACCGCCGACATATCTGTAAAGTGAAAGGCCAAGCTCGTTCGCAGCTGCCTTTGCGGCCGCTAAGGAGACGCCCAATATTGCATTTGCCCCTAATTTTGATTTATTCGGGGTACCATCTAAATCGATCATGGTCTGGTCCAATAAATTTTGGTCAAATACCGACATTCCCAGAATTTCCTCCGCTATGATTTCGTTTACGTTCTTCACCGCCTTACTGACTCCTTTTCCCATGTACGCTTTTCCACCATCACGAAGCTCAACGGCTTCGTGTTCACCTGTCGATGCCCCTGAAGGTACCGCAGCCCTTCCCATAATTCCGTTTTCTGTGGTAACATCGACTTCCACGGTCGGGTTTCCTCTAGAATCTAATATCTGTCTTGCGTGAACGTTTAATATAATGCTCATTTAATCTATTATTTAATAAGTTAGAATTGAAAAGTAAAGATACGAAACCGAGTGTTTATGGGATTTGAAACCCATTACAATTCCCGATTATTTATAGTTTGCTCAAACTATTTCGGTTTGTTTGGCATTTTTCGATATGAGATTGAAAAAATCATCGAAAAGATAATCCGCATCATGTGGCCCCGGGCTCGCTTCGGGATGGTACTGAACGGAAAATACATCTTTGTTCTTCATTCGAATTCCTGCTACCGTTTTGTCGTTTAGATGAACGTGTGTGATTTCTAGATTCTCATTCGCCTCTGTTTCCTCCCTATTGATTGCGAACCCATGGTTTTGTGAAGTAATCTCCCCCCTGCCGGTCAATATATTCAAGATCGGGTGATTGATACCTCTATGCCCATTATGCATTTTATAGGTGGATACCCCATTGGCAAGGGCCAGAATTTGATGTCCCAGACAAATTCCAAAAAGTGGTTTATCGGTTTTGATCATTTCCTTTACGGCAGCAATTGCGTCCGATAAAGGTTCTGGGTCACCTGGACCGTTGGAGATAAAATATGCATCAGGATTCCATGATGCCATTTCTTCAAAGCTAGTGTTGTAAGGGAATACCTTTACGTAGGCGTCCCGTTTAGATAAATTGCGTAAGATGTTCTTTTTTATACCGATGTCCAACGCCGCAATTTTATAGGTTGCCTGCTCATCACCTACGAAGTAGGGCTTTTCGGTCGACACCTTAGAGGCTAATTCCAAACCTTCCATGCTCGGCACATCGCTCAATCTTTTCTTTAAATCCTCAATATGATTCACCTCGGTCGAAATGACCGCGTTCATCGCCCCATGATCCCTAATGTAGCTCACCAACGCTCTCGTATCGACGTCTGAAATCGCGAATACATTTTCTTTATCCAAAAAATCCTGAAGCCCGCCGTCAGCGGCCACCCTAGAATAATCATAACTAAAATTCTTGCATATCAGTCCTGCGATCTTAATGGAATCGGATTCTATCTCAGCCGCATGTATTCCATAATTACCGATATGTGCATTTGTGGTCACCATGAGTTGACCGAAATAAGAAGGATCTGTAAAAATTTCTTGATAACCTGTCATCCCTGTATTGAAACAGACCTCACCAAAGGCGGTACCTTCTTTGTTCCCAACAGCTTTACCATGAAAAATAGTTCCGTCCGCAAGTAGTATTAAAGCGTTTCTCCTCTCTTGATATTTCATTCCAGTCTCAATTTTATTCGTTCACAAAAAAACATAAAAAAAGGATAAGCCGAAAAGCCTATCCTTTTTGATTATCATTATTTATTGACAATTTATTCCTTAGAATCATCCGTCTTTACCTCATAATCAGTTTTTGCATCGGCCTCAGGCTTGCTTTCTTCTACTGTTTCGGTTTGTTTTACCTCTTTTTCCGCGGGAGGGGCATCTGAAGCTGCACTACCACCAGAACGTCTACTACGCCTTGTAGATTTCTTCTTGGGCTTACCTGCGTTGTAGATTTCATTGAAATCAACAAGCTCTATCATCGCCATGTCCGCGTTATCCCCAAGACGGTTACCCAATTTTATAATCCTAGTATATCCCCCTGGTCGATCCGCGACCTTTTCGGAAACTACACTGAACAACTCGGTCACCGCAACCTTATCCCTAAGATTTTTAAAAACGATACGCCTATTGTGGGTTCCCTTTTCAGCAGACTTATTATTCTCTGCTTTTGATTTTGTAATCAATGGCTCTACAAATTGCTTCAATGCCTTGGCCTTTGCAACCGTTGTATTGATACGCTTGTGCTCAATCAACGAGCAGGCCATATTCGCCAACATCGCTGTTCTATGTGCCTTTTTTCTACCTAAATGATTGACTTTTTTACCGTGTCTCATGTTTTAATTTTATCATCTTGCTACCAAACCCGTTAGAACGAGGAGCAAAATATGATTATTTAATCCTTATCTAATTTGTATTTTGAAAGATCCATTCCGAAACTCAACCCCTTATTGATCACAAGTTCTTCAAGCTCCGTTAACGATTTTTTGCCGAAGTTTCTGAACTTCATCAAATCGTTCTTATTGAAAGAGACCAAATCTCCTAAAGTATCAACTTCAGCAGCTTTTAAACAATTAAGGGCCCTCACTGATAAATCCATATCCACCAGTTTAGTCTTTAACAATTGTCTCATGTGCAAAGACTCCTCATCATACGTTTCAGTCTGTGCAATTTCATCGGCCTCAAGGGTAATGCGCTCATCAGAGAACAACATAAAGTGATGTATAAGCACCTTTGCAGCTTCGGTCAATGCATCTTTAGGATGGATTGAACCGTCTGAAGAGATTTCAAAAACCAATTTCTCATAATCGGTCTTTTGCTCAACACGAAAGTTTTCAATACTATATTTTACGTTTTTAATTGGCGTAAAAATAGAATCTACAGCAATCGTACCTAACGGAGCACCTGATTTTTTATTTTCCTCAGCAGGTACATATCCCCTACCTTTTTCAATCGTTATCTCCATATTGATGCTCACTTTTGCATCCATATTACAAATAACCAAATCTGGGTTCAATACTTGATATCCGGAAATAAATTTTTGGAAATCCCCAGCAGTAAGCTGATTTTTTCCGCTCACAGAGATAGAAACTACTTCAGCCTCGGAATCTTCTATTTGTTTTTTGAAACGAACTTGTTTCAAATTCAATATAATTTCGGTGACATCTTCTACAACGCCCGATATGACAGAGAATTCATGCTCTACCTTATCAATTCTAACCGATGTGATCGCGTGACCTTCCAAAGAAGATAGCAATACACGTCGCAATGCATTCCCAACCGTTAATCCATAACCAGGTTCCAAAGGGCGAAATTCGAACTTCCCTTCGAAATCAGAGGAATCGATCATTATTACTTTATCGGGTTTCTGAAAATTAAATAATGCCATAATTGGATC
>JBARCC010000241.1:0-2509 GCA_049793635.1 Maribacter sp.
AGCCCAGAGTCCCGTAATTTTTTGATAAAGTTAATGATGTGCTTCTCAAAATCGTCTTGCAAATGGGAAAAGGTAAGTTCTACGGATATGTTCATGTTGTTCGTTGTTCGTTGTTCGTTGTTCGTTAAATGAAAAAAATCACTTCATATCCTATTCTTTTTATTCCATATGTTCAAGGCCGGCAAGCCCAGTGACCATCGAGAATGCTCGACCAGCCAGATACATCCCTCGCACGAATTGCCACTTCACCGATTCAACTTTGAACTGTTGCACTATTTACTTTCCTTTCAAAGCATACACACAAGTGAATTCTTCAAACTCCAAAAAATGGATGCTATACTGTGAGTCATCGCCTTCGTATCCAATTGATGCTGTGGTCTTTTGGTCTTCGAAAGAGAAATCTTCTACATAGATATGTTTTAAAAAACTTAATCCCTTTTGGGAATAGATTTTGTACAACGATTCCTTAGCTCCCCATACAATGGTCAGTTTTCGAATTACCGCCTCGGTGTTGGCCAATGTACTGTACTCTTCTAAGGGCGTGAATTTATGTGCTATCCGCAAGATTTTTTCACGTTGCATCTCAATATCGATGCCGACCTCTACCTCTTTTCCAATAATTATTCCTGTAAAGTGATGGGAATGGGTAATCGATATGAATGCACCATCCTTCAAATGGGGCTTACCGTGTTCGTCATAGATTAAATCGGTATCCACATAGCCGTAAATGGCCAATAAATGACGGATGCTCAAAAATGCCCTGCGGTGCAATTGTGATTTCATGCCCTCGAACCTTTCTTGACAATGGCCCGAAAGTTCAATCCCCTTCCACAAGCTATTCTCCGTTTCGGTAACCTTCCAAATGGCAAGCTGGGTATCGCTATTAATTGTTATAGTTTTGTAAAGCGGCATGGGATTCTTAGGGTTATTTGTACCTTTGCATTGCCTTTTCCGAGGCCATTAAAAACACCTTCGGCCTCTCATTAAAAAGAGGTAAAAGGCATACGAATACGTTATAAAGATAAAACAATAAAGATATGAGCACCAAAACTATCCCATATGTACCGTTTAAGGTCAAGGATATCTCACTTGCCGCATGGGGGCGTAAAGAAATTGAACTTGCCGAGGCAGAAATGCCAGGTCTAATGGCCCTGAGGGAAGAATATGGCAATGAACAGCCCTTGAAAGGTGCGCGTATTGCCGGTTGTCTTCACATGACCATACAGACCGCCGTTCTTATTGAGACCTTAAAATCGCTGGGGGCTGAAGTCACTTGGAGTTCATGTAACATATTTTCTACCCAAGACCAAGCGGCAGCGGCCATTGCCGAAGCGGGAATACCCGTTTACGCTTGGAAAGGAATGAACGAGGAGGAATTCGATTGGTGTATAGAGCAGACTTTATTTTTTGGAGAAGATCGCAAGCCGTTGAACATGATCTTAGATGATGGTGGGGACCTAACCAATATGGTACTCGATAAATACCCCGAGATGGCAGCGGGCATCAAAGGTCTTTCGGAAGAAACTACTACCGGGGTGCATCGCCTGTACGAGCGTGTCAAAAATGGAACGTTGCCCATGCCGGCCATCAACGTAAACGACTCCGTGACCAAATCTAAGTTCGACAATAAATACGGATGTCGCGAAAGTGCCGTCGATGCCATTCGAAGGGCAACGGATACGATGCTGGCAGGTAAGCGCGTCGTCGTTGCCGGATACGGTGACGTAGGTAAGGGGACAGCAGCTTCGTTCAAGGGTGCCGGTTCGATCATTACGGTGACCGAAATAGATCCTATTTGCGCGCTACAAGCCTGTATGGACGGTTTTGAAGTGAAAAAACTGGAAACCGTCATCGGTAATGCCGATATCGTTATTACTACCACCGGCAACAAGGACATCATCAGGGCCGAACACTTTAAAGCGTTGAAGGACAAAGCCATTGTTTGTAATATCGGGCATTTTGACAATGAGATCGATATGGCATGGTTGAACAAAAACTATGGCACTACGAAAGACGAAATTAAGCCACAAGTCGACAAGTATACGATCGATGGGAAGGATATCATTATTCTTGCCGAAGGTAGGTTGGTAAACTTGGGTTGTGCCACCGGCCACCCAAGTTTTGTCATGAGTAATTCATTCACGAACCAAACCTTGGCGCAGATCGAACTTTGGAAAAATAGTGCCAACTATGAAAACGATGTATACATGCTACCGAAGCATCTAGACGAGAAAGTTGCCAAATTGCACCTTGCACGCTTGGGAGCAGAGCTTACCGAACTTAAGAAAGATCAAGCAGATTATATCGGTGTTACCGTAGAAGGGCCTTTTAAGCCTGAGTATTACAGGTATTAATTCAACCTATTTTCCCATAAAAAATGCCCTGAGAACATCAGGGCATTTTTATTTAATAAAAGAAACGCTATTAGTTTTCAGCTAGCATGCCTTCTAAATAATAGCAATCTGTTTGCTCTTTCAATTGGGCTAAGCCTTCTTCCTTAGTGCTCATC